>JALSJG010000077.1 GCA_026989475.1 Thermaceae bacterium
TCACCCTGGTCCGCTACATGGCGGTGAACCACGGGGTGGAACCGGCGGAGAACGCCCTTGGCTGCCTCGACTGCCACGGCCCCACGATCCGCCGGGTGCCCTGGCACGAGCTCGGCTACGGCCACTACCCCGAGATCGCCTTCACCGTGGCCCTCCTGATCGGACTCCTCGCCCTGGTGGGCCTCTTCTACCTGCTCTTTAAGCGCTAGAAGCCGCCTCCAAAGCGCGGGCGGCGGGGCCGGTGCCCCGCCGCCCCTTTAGTCGGCGGCGACGTCGAGGCGCTTTGCGATCTCGGGGATCCGGCGCAGGAAGGCGCCGGTGGGGCTTTTCGGGTTCGCCGCCACCTCCTCGGGGGTGCCCTCGGCGACCACGTAGCCCCCGCGGTCGCCCCCCTCGGGACCAAGGTCGATCACCCAATCGGCGGTCTTGATCACGTCGAGGTTGTGCTCGATCACCACCACCGTGTTCCCCGCGTCCACCAGGCGGTGGAGGACGTCGAGGAGCTTTTTCACGTCGTCGAAGTGGAGCCCGGTGGTGGGCTCGTCGAGGATATAGAGGGTGCGGCCGGTCGCCTTCTTACCGAGCTCGGTAGCCAGCTTGATCCGCTGGGCTTCGCCGCCCGAGAGGGTGGGCGAGGGCTGACCCAGCTTCATGTATCCAAGACCCACATCCACCATTAGCTGAAGCTTGCGGGTGATCGCGGGCACCGCCTTGAAGAACTCGAGCGCCTCCTCGACGGTCATGTCGAGGACGTCGGCGATGTTCTTACCCCGGAGCTTGACCTCGAGGGTCTCCTTGTTGTAGCGCTTGCCCTTGCAGACCTCGCAGGGCACGTAGATGTCGGGCAGGAAGAGCATCTCGATCTTGACCGTGCCGTCGCCGCGGCAGGCCTCGCAGCGCCCGCCTTTTACGTTGAAGGAAAACCGCCCCGGGCCGTAGCCGCGCTTCCGGGCCTCCGGGGTCTTGGCAAAAAGCGCCCGGATCTCGTCGAAGACCCCGGTGTAGGTGGCGGGGTTCGAGCGGGGGGTGCGGCCGATCGGGCTTTGGTCGATCTCGATCACCTTGTCCAGGTGGTGGATCCCCTCGATGGCGTCGTGGGCGCCGGGGATCGTCTTCGCCCGCATGAGCTCCCGGGCCAGGCGGGCGTAGAGGATCTCGTGGAGCAGCGTGCTCTTCCCCGAGCCCGAGGGACCGGTGATGGCCACGAACTTGCCGAGGGGGATGGCGACGTCGATGTTTTTCAGGTTGTGCTCCCGGGCGCCCCGGACGATGAGCTTCTTCCCCGAGCCCTTGCGGCGCTCGAGGGGAACCTCGATCCGCTTTTCGCCCCGGAGGTAGGCGCCGGTCAGGCTCTCCGGGTGCGCCGCCACCTCCTCGGGGGGGCCCTCGGCCACCACCCGGCCCCCGTGGACGCCGGCGCCCGGACCCATGTCCACCACCCAGTCGGCGCTTCGGATCGTCTCCTCGTCGTGCTCGACCACGATCAGGGTGTTGCCGAGGCCGCGGAGGCGCTTCAGGGTGGCGATCAGGCGCTGGTTGTCCCGGGGGTGGAGGCCGATCGAGGGCTCGTCGAGCACGTAGAGCACCCCGGTGAGCCCGCTCCCCACCTGGGTGGCGAGGCGGATGCGCTGGGCCTCGCCGCCCGAGAGGGTGTTCGCGGCCCGGTCCAGGGAGAGGTAGTCGAGCCCGACGTCGGCGAGAAACCCGAGCCGGGCCCGGATCTCGCGCAGGATGGGGGCGGCGATCTGCTTCTGGTAGTCGCTGAGCTTCGCCTCGAGGCCTTCGAAGAAGGCGAGCGCCTCCTTGACGCTCATCGCCCCCACCTCGGCGATGTTCTTGCCGGCCACGGTCACCGCGAGGACCTCGGGCTTGTAGCGGGTGCCGTGGCAGACGGGGCAGGCGTGGAGCGCCATGTAGCCCTCGAGCGCCTCGCGGACCCCCTCGGAGTCGGTCTCCTCGTACTTCTTTTGTAGCCAGGGGATCACCCCTTCGAAGCGGACCCGCATCCGGCCGGTCTCCCGACCGCCCCGGCGGAAGACCACCTCGAAGGGCTCGTCGAGCCCGTAGAGCACGGCGTTTTGCTGCTCCTCGGTGAGGTCCTTAAAGGGGGTGTAGAGGTCGAAGCCCAGGTGGTCGGCGAGCGCCCGGAGCTTGTCCCAGAGAAAGCCGCGGCCGGTGTCCCGGCCCTTGGACCAGGGGATGATCGCCCCCTCGGCCAGGGACTTCTCGGGGTTTACGATCAGTTCGCGATCGAACTCGAGCTTGTAGCCGAGCCCGCTGCAGGCGGGGCAGGCGCCGTAGGGGGAGTTGAAGGAAAAGATCCGGGGCTCGAGCTCCTCGAGCACCGCGCCGTGCTCGGGGCAGGCGAACTTCTCGGAGAAAAGCTCCTCCCGGTCCTCGTCCGGGAAGTAGACCCGGAGCAGGCCGTCGCCCCGGAGCAGGGCGAGCTCGACGCCCTCGGCGATCCGGGGGCGCTCCTCGGAGCGGATCACCACCCGGTCGATGACCAGGTCGATGTCGTGCTTCTTGTAGCGGTCGAGCTTGAGCTCGAGCGCTTCCTCGATGCGGTAGAAGACGCCGTCCACCCGGACCCGGGTGTAGCCCTCCTTCAAAAGCTGCTTGAAAAGGCTCTGGTACTCGCCCTTCCGGCCCCGCACCAGGGGCGCCATCAGGATCGCCCGGGTGCCCTCCGGGCGCTCGAGCAGCCGGTCGGTGATCTCGGAAGCCGAGGTGCGCTCGATCTTGCGCCCGCAACTCGGGCAGTGGGCCTCGCCGGCCCGGGCGAAGAGGAGGCGGAGGTAGTCGTGGATCTCGGTGACGGTACCGACGGTGGAACGGGGGTTGTGGGAGGTGGTCTTCTGGTCGATCGAGATCGCTGGACTGAGCCCCTCGATCCGCTCCACGTCGGGCTTGTCCATCACGCCCAGAAACTGGCGGGCGTAGGAGGAGAGGCTCTCGACGTAGCGGCGCTGGCCCTCGGCATAGATGGTGTCGAAGGCGAGGGTGCTCTTACCCGAACCGGAGACCCCGGTGATCACGATGAACTTGCCCCGGGGGAGCTCGAGATCAATGTTTTTGAGGTTGTGCTCGCGCGCGCCCCGAATGACGATCCGGTCCATCCGAGGAATCTTACCACGGAACGCGGGGTTCCCTAAAGCAAAGCCAGGGGCAGGGATCGTGCCCCTGGTGCCGGGAGCGGGACTCGAACCCGCACGGGGGACTTGCCCCCAACGGATTTTAAGTCCGTTGCGTCTACCGGTTCCGCCATCCCGGCAGGCAAAGCCCATTCTAAGCCGCCCAGGGCGTAGAGTGAAGCCATGCTGGAGCTTAACCTTGAGGGGCTCGAAAGCACCCGCGTCGGCATCGAAAGCGGCCTCGAGCTCGACTCCGAACTCAGGGCCTGGGAACCCAGGCTGCGCGCCCACCACCAAGCGCTCCTCGAAAGGGCCAAGGACCCCGCCGCCATGCTCGGCTGGATCGGCGTCCCCGAGGACACCGAGGCCCTTCGAGCGGTGCGCCGCTACGCCGAGGGCACGGCCTGGGCCCGGGACGTGGTGGTGCTCGGGATCGGGGGCTCGGCCCTCCCCGCCCGGGGGCTCTACGAAGCGCTGGCCCCCACCGCGAAGACCCTCCACTTCCTCGACCACACCGATCCCCTGCCCGTCCGGCGCCTCCTCGGACAGCTAGCGCCCGAAACCACCCTGGTCGTCGCCGTCAGCAAGTCGGGAAGCACCGCCGAGACCGCCGCCCTCCTCCTCGTCTTCCGCCGCTGGCTCGAGGACGCCCTTGGGGAGGACTGGCGGCGGCATTTGGCGGTGATCACCGATCCCGAAAAGGGACCGCTTCGGGCCTACGCCGGCACCGAGGGGCTCGCCGCCTTCGCCATTCCGCCCGACGTCGGCGGGCGGTTTTCCGCCCTGACCCCGGTGGGCACCCTGCCCCTCGCGCTCGCCGGCGCCGACGTGGAGAAGCTGCTCATGGGCGCCCGCCGGGCCAACCGCCGGGCGCTCGAGACCGCGGCAAAAAGCGCCCTCGTGCTTTACCTGCTCGACCGCTACCGCAAAAAGCCGGTGCACGTCCTCATGCCCTACGGCCGGCGGCTTTTCGGGGTGGCCCAGTGGTTCGCCCAGCTCCACGCCGAGTCCCTGGGCAAGGCGAAAAACCTAGAGGGAAGCCGGGTCCACGCCGGCCCCACCCCCCTCGCCGCCCTCGGCCCCACCGACCAGCACAGCCTGC
>JALSJG010000078.1 GCA_026989475.1 Thermaceae bacterium
AGCGGCACCGCTCCCTTCCCGAGGGGGGCGAAGACGTAGTGGCGAAGGGCGTCCTCAAAGCTCCAGCCCTCGGCCCGGGCCCGGGCGAGCACGCCGGGGTCCACGTCCTTGAGGTGCAGGTAGCGGACCCGGGGGGCAAAGCGTTCGAGGAGGGCGAGCAGGTCGGCCCCGCCGTAGACCAGGTGGCCGGTGTCCAGGCACCAGCCCACCCGGTCGGGGTCGGTGGCCTCGAGCAGGCGGGCGATCTCCTCCCCGGTCTCGACGTAGGTGCCCACGTGGTTGTGAAAGACGAGCACCATCCCGAGCTCCTCGAGCCGTTCTGCGAGGGCCTCGAGCCCCCGGGCGAGGGCGGCGAGCTGGGCATCTGTGAGGGCGAGCTCGGGGCCGACGTGGCCGGCGGCGGCCCGGCGGGCGGGGTCGCCGGCGTCGGCGACCACCAGGTAACCGGCCCCGAGGGCCCGCAGGAAGCGGGCCTTCTCGAGCGCGCGGGCGATCTCCTCTGGGTGCCGGGCGGGGTCTTTGAGCTCGAGGGCGACGAAGGCGCCGGTGAGGCGAAGGCCCCGGGCCTCGAGCTCGGTCTTCAGTCTTTCGGGGTCCTCGGGGAGGCTTTGGGACCACTCGGTGGCCCGGTAGCCCGCCCTTTGGATCTCGTCCAGGATCTCGGGGTAGGGGGTCCAGGGGCGGTAGTCGGGTACGTCCTCGTTGTTCCAGTTGATGGGGCTGGTGGCGATCTTCATGCTTCCTCCACGTGAGGGAATGGCGCGCGTTGCCGGGCTTTGGCCTCCTCGTAAGCCTTCCGCGCCCTTGCTACCTCGGGCAAGGACGTGACCTCGGGCACCGGCACGTCCCACCAGCCCTCGTAGTCGGGTACGCGGGCCTCGGGGTCGACCTCGGCGACCACCACCCGGACCCCGCGGGCCCTTCGGGCCTCGGCCAGGGCAGCTTCGAGCTCAGCCACCGTTTTCGCCCGCCAGGTCCTCGCCCCCATGCTGGCGGCGTGGGCGGCGAAATCCACCGAGACCACGGGGCCATCGAGCAGGCCGGTTTCCGGGTTCCGGTAGCGCCGCTCGTTGCCGAAGGAGGGGCTTCCCACCGAGCGCTGCAGGCCGTGGATCGACTGAAAGCCCTGGTTTTCGATCAGGAGCACGGTGAACGAAAGCCCCTCGGCGACGGCGGTGACGATCTCGGAGTTCATCATCAGGTAGGAGCCGTCCCCCACCAGGACGAGTACCTCGGTCCCGGGATCGGCGAGGGCCACGCCGAGCCCGGCGGCGAGCTCGTAGCCCATCGTCGAGTAGCCGTACTCCAGGTGGTAGCCGAGCGGGTTCCTCGTGCGCCAGAGCTTCAGGAGGTCGCCCGGCAGGCTCCCCGCCGCCGAGATCACCACCGCCTCCTCGCCGAAGACCCGGTTCGCCACCCCGATCGCCCGGGCCTGGGTGAGGGGCCCCTCGCCCGGGGCGGTGAGCCTTTCGACCTCGGCGTCCCATTCGGCCTTGAGGCGGGCGACCTCCTCGCGGTAGGCGGGCTCGGTGCCGGGGTAGCCGGCCCGCGCGAGGGCCTCCTCGAGCGCGGCGAGGCCCTCGCGGGCGTCGGCCAAAAGCATGAGCCCGCCGAGTTTGGCGGCGTCGAAGGGGGCGACGTTGATCCCGATAAACCGCACCCCGGGGTTTTGGAAGGCGGTCTTCGAGGCGGTGACGAAGTCGCCGAGCCGGGTCCCCACCGCGAGCACCAGGTCGGCCTCGCGGGCGAGGCGGTTCGCCGCGAGTCCCCCGTTCGCCCCCACCGGGCCCGCGTTCCAGGGGTGGTCCGTGGGCAGGGCGCCCTTTCCCGCCTGGGTCTCGACCACCGGGACGCCGAAGTCCTCGGCGAAGCGGGCGAGCACATCTTCGGCCTCGCTATAGCGTACGCCGCCTCCGGCGACGATCAGGGGCCTCCTGGCGCGCTTGAAGAGGTCCGCCGCCCGCCCGAGCACCGCCGGCTCCGGGGGCGGGCGGCGGATGCGCCAAAGGCGGGGGGCGAAGAACTCGGCGGGCCAGTCGTGGGCCTCGGCCTGGACGTCCTCGGGCAGGCTGATCACCACCGCCCCGGTCTCCGCCGGGTCGGAAAGCACCCGCATCGCTTGGGGGAGCGCGTCGAGGAGCTGCTCGGGACGGGAGATCCGGGTGAAAAAGCGTGAAAGCGGCCGGAAGGCGTCGTTGACGCTCGCGTCGTGGAGGGTGGGGTGCTCGAGCTGCTGGAGCACGGGGTCCGGGATCCGGTTCGCGAAGTAATCGGAGGGAAGGAGCAGCACGGGGAGCCGGTTCACCGTGGCCGCCGCCGCTCCGGTCAGCAGGTTGGTGGCCCCGGGGCCGATCGAGCTGGTCACCGCCAGCGTCGCCCGCCGCCTTTTGTGCTTGGCGAAGGCGATCGCCGTGTGTACCGCCGCCTGTTCGTTCTGCACCCGGTAATAACGCAGCAGGTCGGGCCGCTCCGCCAGCGCCACCCCGAGCCCCGCCACCTGGCCGTGCCCGAAGATGCCGAGCAGGCCCTGGACGAGCCGCTCCCGCCTGCCGTCCCGCTCGGTGTACTGGGCCGAGAGGAACCGCACCAACGCCTGGGCGACCGTAAGCTTTTCGACCTTCATCTCCGCCCCCACGGATTTCGCTTTGGGGTCACTTTAAGGGCCTGGGTTTCGTTTTGTCAATGTTTTCGCCGGAGATAGGTTTCGTCTTCGAAACCCCGCCGGGCTTATAATCTTCGCATGCGGGGCGAAAGGGGAGGTTTGGGGTGAGGGTGGCCCTTTTCGCCACCTGCCTCGTCGACCAGTTCTTCGCCCAGGCCGGGGTGGCCACGGTGCGGCTTTTGCGCTCCCTCGGCGTGGAGGTGGACTTTCCGGGGGCGCAAACCTGTTGCGGCCAGCCCGCCTTCAACGCCGGGCACTGGGACGAGGCCCGGAGGATGGCCCGGCACACCCTGGCGGTCTTTGAAGGCTACGACTACGTGGTCTTGCCCTCGGGTTCCTGCGGCTCGATGCTCAAGGTCCACTACCCCGAGCTCTTCGAGGGACTCGGCGAGGAGTACCGGCGGGCGGTGGATCTCGCCGAGCGAACCTATGAGCTCTCCCAGTTCCTGGTGCACGTGCTCGGGGTCGAGAAGCTCGGGGAGGGGCTAAAGGGAAGGGCGCTTGCCTACCACCACGGCTGCCACGCCCTCCGCGAGCTCGGGGTGGAAAAGGAGCCGGTTTTGCTCCTTGAAAACGCCGGGGCCCGGATCGTTCCCTGGGAAGCGGACCGGGAGTGCTGCGGGTTTGGCGGGGTGTTCTCGGTGAAGCTTCCCCACGTGAGCGTGGCCATGGCCGACCGCAAGCTCGACACCCTGCCCGAGGCCGAGGCGCTCGTATCCACCGACGCCGGCTGCCTTTTGCACCTGGCCGGGCGGATGCAGCGGCGGGGAAAACCGATCCCTATCCGCCACCTGGCCGAGCTCTTGTGGGAGGCGCGAAATGCCGCCTAGAGCCTATCCCAGGGAGAGCCGGGCGCTTTTGGAGGAGCACCCCGAGGTGCGGGCCTCGGTCACCCAGGCCGCGCTCCACTTCGATCGAAACCGCGCGCGGGCCTACGACGAGGTCCCGATCGAGGCCTGGCGGGACTACGCCGCGGCCGTTAAGGAGCACGTCCTTTCCCGGCTTGACCGCTACCTGGAGGAAGCAGAAGCGCGTCTAGTGGAAAAAGGCGTTCACGTGCACTACGCCGAGGGCCCCGAGGACGCCCACCGGATCCTCGGCGAGATCGTGAAGGCAGAGGGCGTGCGGCTCGCCGTCAAGGCCAAGAGCATGCTCACCGAGGAACTCGGGATCAACGCCTTTCTCGCCTCCCAGGGGGTGGAGGTTTTCGAGACCGACCTCGGCGAGTTCATCCTCCAGCTCGCCGAGGAGCCCCCCTCCCACATCGTGGGGCCGGCGATCCACAAGAGCCTCGAGGAGATCCGCGCGCTTTTCGCCGAGCGCCTGGGCACCCGGCGAGACGCGAGCGCTGAGGAACTCGCCGCCGCCGCCCGCCGGTTTTTGCGGGAGAAGTTTTTAAAGGCGGAGCTCGGCATCAGCGGGGCGAACTTCCTGGTGGCCGAGCGCGGCACCCTGGTGCTGGTGGAAAACGAGGGGAACATCCGGCTTTCGACGAGCCTGCCCCGGGTCCACGTGGCCTTCGTGGGGATCGAGAAGCTCCTGCCCCGCTTTGAGGACCT
>JALSJG010000079.1 GCA_026989475.1 Thermaceae bacterium
ACCACCTTCCACGCGCTTTCCTCCTACCGGCTCGCCCAGCAGGCGGACCGCTTTTACGCCCTCGACGACTTTCCCTGGGAAAAGCTCAAAGCCCCACCGAGCGAAGGATGAGCCAGGCCCCGGCGAGGGCGAGGAGGAAGTCGGCGACCCGGCCGAGGGCGGGCAGGCGTCCGGCGAGAAGGGCGAGGGCGATCTTGCTCCCCACCAGGGTGAGGTAAAAGCCGAGAAGGAAGAGGACCGCTCCTCCCCCGAGCCGTGCGAGGAGGGGCATCCCCACCCCAAACCAAAAGAGGTACATGTGGGGGTTTGCGAGGTTGGCGAGGACCCCGGCCTTGAGGCTCTGGGCGGCGGGGGCCTTTGGCTCCCCGGGCGGGGTGAAAAGGCCGCGCACGCCGGAAACAAGAAGCCAGAGCCCGCCGAGCGCGCCGATCGCCCGCAGGAGCTCGGGGGCGAGCCTTCCCGAGAGCAGCCAGGCCGCGGCCACCACCGGCGCGTCGGTGAAAAGGGGGGCGAGGGCGGCGAGGACCCCGGCCCGGGGGCCCTTTCTCGTTGCCTCCCGAAGCACGAGGAATAGAAGGGGCCCGGGGCTCAAGCCCGCGGCGAGGCCGAGCGAGAGGCCGAGGAGAAGGGCTTCCACGAGGGGATCTTAATCGAGCAGTCCGGAAAAGCCCACCGGGTCGGGGTCGATCCGGAGCCGGGCGGGGCGGACGGGGGGGAGGTCTTTAAGCAGCGCCTCGAGCCTCCCGGGATCCTCGCTTTTTAGAATCAGGTGCCAGACGTAGCGGCCCTTGACCCGGGGGATCGGGGCGGGGGCGGGGCCGAGGAGCTCGCCTTCCCGGGCCCGCTCCGCCAGGACCTCGGCGAGCCGGCCGGCGGCCTCGCGGGCGGCCTCCTCGGTGCGGTGGCTGAGCTCGAGCTTCACCATGCGGGCAAACGGGGGGTAGAAAAGCGCCTTTCTGAGGGCGAGCTCGCCCTCGGGATAGGCGACGAGGTCGCCTTCGAGGAAGCCGGAAAGCGCCGGGTGCTCGGGGTTATAGGCCTCAAGCACGAAGTAGGGGTTTTTCCCCGGCACCAGGTCCCTGAGCTGCCAGAGCAGGAAAAAAAGCCGCTCCGCTGCGCCAAAGTCCGCTTCCGGCAGGAAGCCCTCGACCCAGGGGATCGCGATCAACGCGAGGTTTTTCAAGGGGTTTTTCCGGAGCACCCGGGTGGTGGCGACGAGGATCCCGGCCCCGCCCTCGGCGAGCGCGGGGGGCAGGTCCTCGAGCTCACCGCTCAGGCGCCCCACCGGCGTTTTAGGAAAGTTTCGCCGGAGACGCTCGGCGATCCAGTCGAGCCCGGGCCCCCGGGCCTGGATCAGCTCGCTGCCGCAGTTCGGGCAGACCTCGGGGGCGGGCTCCCGGTGCCCGCACTGGTGGCAGACGAGCCGACCGCCCTTTTGCTCCTTGTAGTAGCGAAGGGGCAGGGCGCAGTTCGGACACTCGGGTTCGAAACCGCAGCCGGCGCAATGCAGGCGGGAGGC
>JALSJG010000080.1 GCA_026989475.1 Thermaceae bacterium
CGCTCGGGAAGCGCCTCCGCCACCCGCTCTTCGAGGACCCCGCCCTCCCGGAGGGCGTCGAGGAGCTCGGCGGGGTGGTTTTGGGCGGGTTGCCAGGTGGCGAGACGCTCGCGGGTTTCGGGGTCGAGCCCCTCGGGGCGTGCCCCGGGCACGAGCCGCACCTCGTGGGCGAGCGGGGCCTCCAGGAAGGGGAGGAAGTCGGCGACCACCTGACCGAGCGGCGCGAAGAGGAAGCGGGCGGCCCGGTGGAGGCGCTCGATGCCGGCGGGGTCCAGAAAGGGCGCTTCGTCGAGGTAGCCGATCGCGTGCCGCAGGGCGTGGCCGTGGGGGGTCGCCTCCTCCCCCACCACCAGCCCCACCCGGATCCCTTTCCGGAAGGGCACCGCCACCCGGTGGCCGAGCCTTGCGCTCTCGCCGTGGGGCGGGAGGTAGGAAAGCGGTCCGAGCGCGAGCGGCAGCGCGACCAGGATCGCCTTCAAGGTGCTTCCTCCAGAAAGGCCCGGGGGTCCTGGGGCACCCCGAGGACCCGCACCTCGAAGTGCAGGTGCGGCCCGGTGGAAAGCCCGGTGCTCCCCACCGCCCCCACCGGCTTCCCGGGCCGGACGCTTTCGCCGGGGGAGACCCCGATCCGCGAGAGATGCTGCAGGATGCTGCACACCCCCCGGCCGTGGGCGAGCACCACCGTCTTGCCCCGCACCGCGAACGCTTCGGCGAGGACCACCCGCCCCGGGGCGGGGGCAAGGACCGGGGCCCCCGCCGGGGCGGCGAGGTCCATCCCCGCGTGGTAGCCCCCCGGGCGGCCGTTGTAGCGCCGGCGCTCGCCGAAGGGGGCGGAGACCGGCGCGCCGGGGACAGGGCTTTGCCAGGGCTCCCGCCAGCGGGCGGGCCCGGCGGCGCTTGGACAGGCGGCGAGGATCCTCGCGCGCTCCCGGCGGATCTGCGCGCGGTCAAAGAGCCCGGCCTTCTCTCCTTTCAGAGTCAGGTCGCGGGTGCCGTACCCGCCCGGCACCACCGCCACCGGGACCCGGCGACCATCCAGGAAGAGCCCGTGGAGGCCCGGGGCCGCGGTCGCGCCCACGGGGAGGAGGGCGCGCCCCCCGAGGACCGGGGCGGCGACGCCGTCGAGCCGGACCTTTCGTGCCCCGTTTGGGACCCGCACCCAGACCGGCCGTCCCTGCACCAGGGGGTAAGGGCTTAGCGAAAACCCCCGGGGCCAGTCCTCGGGTCTCGGGATGACCAGTTTTTGCCCCGCCCGGATCCGGTTCGGGTCCGAAAGCCCGTTGAGCGCGGCGAGCGCCTCGACCGAGGTCCCGTAGCGCCGGGCCAGGGAATAGAGCGTCTCGCCGGGCTTTACCACGTGGACCCCCTGGGCCAGCGCCGGGCCGAGCGCGAGCACGAGCAAGAGGACACGCATCGCTCTCCTATAAGGCTACGATGGGCGCGTGCGCCACGCCCTGCTTTTTTCCGGGGCGCTGGTCTACGCCGCCCTGTACGCGCCCCAGCCCCTCCTGCCCGCGATCGAGCGGATCCTCGGCGTGCCTCCGGGGGCCGCTGGCTTGGGGATGGCGGCGCCGATGCTCGGACTCGTGCTCGGCCCCTGGGGGCTCGCTTTTGGGGTGCGACCCCGGCGGGCGCTCCTCCTCGGGCTTCTCGGGGTGGGCGGGGGCTCGGTTTTGGCCGGGCTCCTCCCCGGGTTTTGGGGTTTCGTCCCGCTTCGGTTCCTGGTGGGGGCTTCGCTCTCGGCGGTGGCGGTCTTTGGGTTTGCCCTCTTACCGAAGCTCTTCCAAAGCCCCCAGGCGGTGGCCGCCTTCGTGGCCCTGAACGCGCTCGGGGGGACGCTGGGCCGAAGCGCGGCCGGGGCGCTCGCGGAGGCCTTCGGGGTACGGGCGGCGCTCGCTTTGCTCGGGGCGCTTCCCCTTTTGCTCGTTCCCTTCTTCCTCTCCGGCCGGCTGCCCACGCCGCCCAGCCCCGAGCGGCCCCGGCCCGCGCGGGCGATGCTGGTGGGGGGCGTGCTGCTATTTTCGAACCTCTTCCTGGCGAACCTCCTACCCTACCGGCTGGAAGCGGCGGGGGTGAGCCTTGCCGGGATCGGGGCCTTCTACCTGGCCTATCTCGGCGGTCTCCTCGGCCCCTTCGTCGCCGGGCGGCAGGGGAGCGGCGCCGCCCTCGGGCTTGCGCTCGGCGGGGCGGGGCTTTTGCTAACCCCGGCGGCCGGGCTCGGCTTCTTTCTCTTTCTCGCCGGGGTTTTCGGCCTCCATGCCCGCTTCGGCGAGGGGTTTGGCCGCAAGGGGGAGAGCCCGGCCTATGTGAGCGGGTACTACCTCGGGGGAATGCTCGCGGGGCTTTTGTATCCGCCCTTCCTCGCGCTGCCCTTCGCCGCCGCGGTGGGGGTCGCCGTGGCTTTGTTGCTCCTCGGCTACCGGTACAATCCCGAAAAGTGAAGCGCCTCGTTTCTTGCCCCCAGGACTGTCCCGACGCTTGCCGGCTCCTCGTGACCGTGGAGGAGGGGCGGGTGGTGGCGGTGACCGGCGACCCCGACCACCCGGTGACCCGGGGGTTCGCCTGCGCCAAGACCATCCGTTA
>JALSJG010000081.1 GCA_026989475.1 Thermaceae bacterium
TACTTGGGCTGGCCCTCGGGGTCGAGGGTGCGGCCGGAGAAGGCGACCACCCGGCCGCTCGCGTCCAGAATCGGAACCACCAGCCGGTCCCGGAAGCGGTCGTAGATCCGCCCCTCCTTTTCCGCGAGGACGCCGGCGGCTACCGCCTTTTCGAGGGGGACCCCCTCCTTCGCCAGGTACTGGGTGAGCCGGTCCCAGCCCGGAGGGGCGTAGCCGAGCTGGAAGGCCTCAACGTAGGTGGGCTTGATCCCCCGGCCCTCGAGGTAGCGCCGGGCTTTCTCGCCCAGCTCGCGCCGGAAGAACGAAAGCGCCAGGGCGTTGATCTGGTAGAGGTCTTTGTCCTTCTTCTCCCGGGGGCGCTCGGGGAGCTCGACCCCGGCTTCAGAGGCGAGCCGCTCGAGGGCCTCGGCAAAGGAGAGCCCCTCGATCTTTTCCAGGAAGGTGAAGACATCCCCCCCGGCCTTGCAGCCGAAGCAGTAGAAAAGTCCCTTCTCCTCGTCGACGTAGAAGGAAGGGGTCTTTTCCCTGTGGAAGGGACAGAGACCCTTGTAGCGGCCGCGGCCCGCGGGGCGCAGTTCGACGTAGCGCCCTACCAGCTCCTTTAGGCTGACTCTTGCTCGGATTTCTTCGCGCGGGTCCATACCCTCTTCCAGCTTGCGAGCGCGAGGCGTCCGAGGATTCCATAGCCGAGGACGCGGGCTTCGGGGATCGGTTCGACCTCCATCCCTTCGGCACGAAGCAGGCTTCGCCGCCAGTACTCCAGCGCGGGAAAGGGGCTTTCAAAGCGAAGCAAGGGCCTTACCCGGCGGCCGGCGGCGCGGGCGGCCTCGGCCTTGAGCAGTCGGGCCAGATGGTGGAAGGGCAGGAAACCCCTCCGCCAGGTTAAGCGCAACATTTGATCGGCGATGGCTTTGGTTTTTTCGGGGTCGTCGGGGCGGTAGTAAAGGGCAAAGGCAGCGAGCGCCAGAAATCGCAAGTAGGGGTTTTGGGCTTTGGCGGAAAGCCTGAGGGCCAGACGGTAGGCCGGGCGGGGATCTTCTCGCTTCACCGCGTGGGCCACGCCGATCGCGAGTCTGAGGTACCCTGCGGTGTGGTGACTATCGGCCCGCGACAAAAGCGTAGGGGCCCAGGAGAGGGCGGTCTCCGCCTCGCCCCTAAGGGCCGCGATCAGGGTGGCCATGGCGCCGATCCAGGGGTGGTCGCAGCGGCGCAGGTGGTGGGCGGACCGGGCGGCGGCTTGGTCCAGGCGACCGGTTTCGATGAGCAGGCGGAGTTCGATGCCGGCCACGCGGGCGTAGGCAGCGGAGCAGGCCATCCGGTCCAGTCCGCGGAGGGCGTCTTGAATGCGAAGCTCTGCGATCTCGAGGCGACCGACGTCGAGCTCGAGCGAGCCCAGGATCGCCCCGGCAAGGGCGATGGTGGCGGGTGATTGGGCTTCGCGTAGCGCTTTTTCGGCGTAGCGCTTGGCGTCCCGGGGACGGTAGCTTCGCCAGGCGAGTCCGGCGAGTGCGATCGCGATCTCGGCGGCCCGGTCGCCCTGGCTACGCCGCAGCGCACGCTCGTAGGCGCGGGCGGCTTCCGCGAGGGCCTGGTAGCTTTCGAGTCGCTGGGCCAGCAGGCAGAGTAACTCGGGGTCGTCCGGCGGGCTGGCCTCGCGCAAAACCGCCGCCGGCGCTATGTGCAATAAGCGATGCCAGGTCTCGAGGTCGTCCGGGTGTTCTTTCAGGTATTGATCCAAGATGATCGACGACTCGTGGAATTCCCCAAGAGCAGCCAGTGCCTGGCCACGGAGTTTAAGCGCTCGCGGGCCCGCGACATCCTCTAACAGCCTGAGCGTTCGCGCGGGATCCTTCTCGAGCACCCTTTCGGCGAGGTCCAGGAGAACCGGGGCGGCTTGCTCGCGGGAGGTGGCGAGAGCCCGTGCCTGTTCTAAAAGGGGGAGGGCTTTTTCCTCGGGCAGATCGCGGGCCAGCACTCTGAGTACGCGAATCGCGGCTCCCCGCAGCCCGGCCTCGATGTAATACCGTACCGCTTCCTCGGTTTTTCCCGCGGTCAGATACGCGTCTCCCAGAGCTCGCAGCCAGGCCCGCTTTTTCGCCCGAGGCACCGAGATCTCGGCCGCGCGCTGATAGGCCCGGCTTTGAAAGACCAGGCCCGTGGGGGTGGACTTAAAAAAACCCTCCTCGAGCAGGTGGTGCACCGCAAACCTGGCCCGGGGGCCGAGTACGGCTTCCAGCCTTTCCTCCGGAATGGGCTCGCCCAGGACGGAAGCGAGGAACAGGGCTTCACGGGCTTCGCCTACCGCGTCGAAATGCGGTTGCATGGCCGCCAGTAACCGCTCTTCCTCGGGCCAGGGGAGGAGCTGGATCATCAAGCCGGGGAGGCCGTCGGCCAGCTCGGCGGCCTTCCGTCGGGCTTCGGGATCGCTTCGTGGGAAGCGTACCGCGAGCCAGCGTACGGCCTCTTCGAGCGGAAGCCGGGAGAGCTTGAGCGTGAGCGGAAAGCTTCCCGATCGTGCCGTACCTAGGATGAGCAGCTTCCCCTCGCCCCCGTGCCACTCCTCGAGAAAGCGCAGGAGGATGGGGGGAGCGCGGTGTAATCCCTCCAGGAGCAGGATCCACGGCTCCGTGGTGAGTTTCCGAATGACTTCGGCGACCGCGGCTACGCCTTCCGCTTCGCACACCTTGCCGGGGCGAAAGCCGAGGGCGATCTCCATCTTTTTGCGCAGGTCAGGGGATAGGTCGAGCTCGAGCACCCTTTCTTTGAGGTTGGGAGCGCTTTCGAGGAATCCGCGAATCCATCCCCGGACGGAGGAGCCAGGCTTCAGGGGGGGGAGCCGCAAGACCTGGTTGGGCTCGTGTTTTTTGAGAAAAGCTTGGATTGCAAGCCGCTTGCCGGCTCCCGGTGGGCCCACCAGCACCACGACCTGGCCCCGCCCGTGCCTTACCTCGTTCCAGGCGGCTTCGAGTTCCCCCAGCAGGACATCTTCAAAGGGGCTTTCCGAGGGTGCGAAGAACCCCTCCAGGCGGAATGCTTTGAGCGGCTCGGGAAAACCCTTGGCGGTGAACGGGGGCAGGGGGCTGGTCATGGCGTTTCTCGCAAGGGTGTGGGTGGTGTCATCCAGGTGAACCGAGCCCGGGGGGGTAAAGGCCACCAGACGTTGGGCTCGGTTCATGGGATCGCCGAAGAGCTCCCGCCCGGAGAGCGTGGGCATGGCCAGTACCAAGCCACTGGTCACGGCGGCGCGGCCCCGGAGTTTGAGGACGCCCTTTTGAAACCGTGTTTCCACTTCGCGGACGGCGGCGGCAGCCGCTCGAAGCGCCCCTTCGGCCTCGGCACCACGGCTCTTCCCGAGTCCAAAGACGGCAATCAGGCCGTCACCAAAGACCTTGTGGATCTCGCCGCCTTCCCGCTCGATGGCGCTTTGAACCACGGAGAAGGCTCGTTCGGCTTCCTGCCAAGCCACTTCCGGGCCGTGTTCCCGGGTAAAGCGGGTGTAATCGGAAAGGTCAAAGAATACAACGGTCGCGAACCTCCGCTCGCCGCTTGCGGTTCCCAGGGGTGCGCCACAATGGGCGCAGTAAAGGTAGTTATCCGGGTTGCGGCGAAGGCAGCTCGGACACCTCATGGCCGAAACCCCATTAGAGGCGGTTCGAGCTCGATGCCGAACCGCCGTCCCAGCGCGAGGGGCGTCGGGGTGTAGATCAGGATCGGGGCGAGGCTCCCAACGAGGTAGAAACCCTCCCCGAATTCCCGGACTACTTCGCCGCGTATTCGGTAGCCCCCTCCGGGGATGGGTTCGGCCATCGGCGGGCCCTCCTCCGGCGCGTGTCTCCGGGCCACACCGTGGAGCAGTAGGCGCACCCGCCCCCTAGACGCCGGAGGCGCTCCCCGATCGAAAGCACGGAGAAGCCCTTCAGGGAGGGCAAGTTCGAGCACCGGGTAGCCCATGGGTACGGGGAGCACCTCGGTCTCGAACGCGGCCTCGGCGAAGCGCTCGTAGAAAAGCTCGGGGCTATCCTCCAGAGCCACGCCCCATTTTATTTAAAAAACCGGCCCGATGCGGAAGTGGAGTACCCCTCCGGGGTTTGTGGAGCTGAAACCGTAGTCGAGCCGGATGGCGGGGAACTGTACCGCTCCGTATCCCAGGTTGAGCTGGACCCCCACGCCGAAACCGGCCCGGAGCT
>JALSJG010000082.1 GCA_026989475.1 Thermaceae bacterium
GCTCCTTCAATAGCTCGGCCCGGTAGAGCCGGGCGGCCTCGTCCAAAGCCCCCACCTCCTCGAGCACGCGGGCGGCCCAGAGCCGGGCCCGATCGCCCTCCTCCTCGAGCACAAACCGCGCCCAGCGCACCCGCTCGGATGGCAATAGCCCCCCGTCCTCCGCCAGCGCCCGGGCGGCGACGAGGGCCGCGTGGCTCTCCTCGCGAACCAGCGCCCGGAGCGCTTGGCGATTGCCGGAGGCGAGCGCACGCGCAAGCCGGTCGTAGGGGGCGGGGAGCGCGGTGGCCGCCCCCTTGTCGGTCCGGAGGAAAAGGGCTCCCCCCATTAGCAGGAGGCCAAGCCCGAGGAGGGCCCACCGAACCGGGCGCACGCCCCCACCCTACTGGACAAATCCCAGGACTCGGATTAGCATAGGCCTTGCGGCGTGGGGCCGTGGCGCAGTTGGGAGCGCGCCTGAATCGCACTCAGGAGGTCAGGGGTTCAAATCCCCTCGGCTCCACCAAAAAGGGGCGGCGAAAGCCGCCCCCGCGCTTTTTGCCACCCGACTTTCAGTGGGTGTCCTCTCCCTGGCCGAGATAGACCCCGTGCCAGGTGTGCACCCAGACCTCGCCGGTATAGGCGTGGACCGAGAGCATACCCTCGATCCCCTCACGGCCGAAGTCAAAGGTGTAGTAGCCATCAAAGGCCTGCTCGGCCCGGACCCGTGCGCCCGGAAGGTAGTCGGCGAGAAAGGCCTCGGCCAAGGCTCGAGCGTCCTCGAGCTCGTAGCGGGGTGCCGTGCCCAGATACCGCCCCGCTCCTCGCCAAACCATGTTGGGACCGGGCTCAGGAAAAACGACGCCGGAGTAACGGTCTACGATGATCTCGGCGAGCCCCTGCCCCCCGGCGTCGACCACCTGGGCGTAGTAATTCTGGCTAAAAGGCATGACGTCGGCGACCCGGGCCCCCGGTCCAAAGCGGCGAGCATAGGATTCCAGTCGCTGCGTAAGAAGCTCATCCGAAAGCGGCTTCGCACCGGGGGGATAGGCACCCATCATGCCCGTCATCCCCATCCCCGACCCCGGAGCCATCATCCCGTAACCGGGGCCCATCATCCCCCCCTGACCCACCACCCACGCCAGGCCAAGGAGGAGAACCAGTACCGCCGCGACCGCCGCCGGAAAAACGCCCTTTTTCATCGGTTACCCCCGGACTCCCTGTAAACCAGCGGAAAGCCCGCTTTCCGCCAGGCCCGCATCCCTCCCGGCACGTTGTAGACCCGGGTGTACCCGAGCTGCACCAGGGCCTCCACCGCGACCCGGCTCATCGCCCCGCTCCGGCAATAGACCACGATCGGCCGATCGCGATCCGGCAGGAGCTTTGCGGCATACACGGCCACCTGGTCGTAAGGAAATTGCAAGTCGGTGCCGGGGATCTCGCCCTCGTAGGGAACGTGCACGTTGACCAGAACGAAAGGGCGTTCGGGATCGTCGAGCAACGCCTTCAACGTGCGCACGTCGAGTTCCGCGAAGCCCCCCTCGGGTACCGGAGGCAGCGCGGCCGCTTCCGCGCTACCCCAAGGTCGAACGAAGACCACGACCCCAAGGGCCAGTGCGAGGACCCCGAGGATCCAACCCCATGGTTTCATCGGTTCACCTCCCGGCGTAGCTCCGCGAGGGCTTCTTCTACCCGCCGGTCCTCCTCCAAGAAGGCCAGCTTTCGTTCCGGATCCCGTTCCTCGGCGAGCAGCGCCAGGGCCTGCTGCCGATCCCCCATGGCCTCGATCCGCTCGGCCATTTCCTGGAAAGCCTCCCGGGCGGGGTGCCCGAGCACCCGACCGTCCAGCTGCCTTAACGTTTCGGCGGCCTGGTAGGTGCGCTTTCGCGCAAGAAGAATTCGCCTCCTTCCCTCGGCTTCCGCAATCTTCGCGGCGAGCGCCGAGAGCTGTTGACGGAGCCGGCGCGAGGCCTCGCGTTGATCGGCGAGCTGGTCCTCGAGCGCAGCGGCCAGCGTCTCCGCCCGGACCGCCTCCCTAAGGCTTTCCCGGGCAAGGGATTCTTTCCCGGCAAGCAGGGCTTCCCTGGCTCGCACCCGCAAACGTCCGGCCATTTCACGGTAGGCGCGAACCTCGCGGGCAAGTCGGTTCTCCTCCGCAACTACCCGGGCGACCTCCTCCTCCGCCTTACGGTAGGCCTCCTTCATCTCAAGAAGCGCCTGTTTGAGGATCGTCTCCGGGTCCTCCACCCGATCGAGGAGTTCGCTTAAGTTGGCCCTTACGAGCCGGGCCACGCGATCCAGCAGGGTCAAGGCGAGCCCTCCCCCCTCACACCCCCGGGGTGCGATCCTTCCCATGCCCGCAGGGTGCTTTCCGCCTCAGCCAGGTCCCTTTCCGTCGCGGCCAAGGCCTCGGCGAGCGCGATCTTCTCCTCAAAAAGCTCGCGGGCCAAGAGTCCTTCTCGCTCCAGGGCGGCGGTGGCTTTGGCCTCGAGCTCACGAAGACGCGCACGCAACTTGGTTCGCTTTTCCCGGAGGATCGAGATCCGGTTCTTCAGATCGACATGAGCCCTCTCCCCGCCCGATCGCGCAAAAAAGGTATCGCGGTCGATCTCTCCGCGGGCGTAGGCTAGGGCCAAGTCCGCCTCCCGCGGGCGATGGCGACGGCGCCTTCCGTGGCAACCCATCCTAACCCTCCAGATCCCGGATCATCCCGAGGTAGGTTTCGCGATCGATCTCGCCCCGGGCATAGCGCTCCCTTGCCGCCTCCACCGCGCTCCGGGGCACGCTGCGCGACACCGTCGCCGGGCGGTCGGAGAGCACCAGGTACAGCCCCACCAGCGGAAGCAGCAGGAAAACGAGCATCCAGAGGCCGCCAAAGCCCATTCCCATCACGTCGGGACCCCCAATCTTCCGAGCGCGGCCTCCACCCGCCGGCGCACCTCCTCGGCCAGGGTGGGAAGACCCTCAACACCGGCCGCCTGGAAAGCGGCCTGGGGATCCAGCACCAGCACCTCGACGCCGTCCTCTACCTCCCTCAGCACCACCCCGCAGGGAAGCACGGTACCCAGCTCCGGTGCCACCTCCAACGCGCGCTCGGCGAGCTCGGGGTGACAAAAGCCCAAACGCAGGTAGGGGGGCATGTCGACACCACGCTTTGCACGAAGAACCTCGTCGAAGGGGATTCGGCTCAGAAGGCCGAACCCCTCCTCGGCGAAGGCCTCCACCAGCCTGGGCTCGACCGTCTCCCGCCGGCCCGGTATCCTTATGCGCTTGACCATCCTGCACCTCCGATCTCAGGAGACCGGAGTTTGGTAAAGCGCGTGTAAAGGTACCCCCGCAGGGTAGAAGGGGTCAGGCCAGCTGGAGACGGCGCAAGCGAAGCGCGTTGAGCGCGACGACTACGGTGGAAAGGCTCATCAACAACGCACCCGCGGCCGGCGGTAGCACGATTCCGAAGGGAACGGCGATCCCCGCCGCCAGCGGAATCGCCAGCGCGTTGTAACCAGTGGCCCAGACGAGGTTCTCGAGCATCTTCCGGTAGGTGGCACGGGCAAGGAGGAGGAGCCGGACCACGTCCTCGGGATCGTCCTCCACCAAGACGACGTCGGCCGCCTCGATCGCGACGTTGGTCCCGGCCCCGATCGCAACGCCGAGATCCGCCTCCACGAGGGCTGGCGCGTCGTTGATGCCATCCCCGACAAAGGCGACCGGCCCCTCCTCCTTAAGCTTGCGGACGATCCCGGCCTTCTCCCCGGGGAGCACCCGGGCGTGGAAGCGACGTATTCCGAGGGCATCGGCCACCTCGCGGGCCACCGCTTCGGCGTCGCCGGTGATCATGACCGGCTCGATGCCGAGCTCCTGGAGGCGCGCCACCGCCCGCCGGGCCGAGGGGCGGACCCGGTCGGCCAGCGCGAAGGCGGCCAGAATCCGGTGCTCATCGAAGAGCACGATGGCGCTTTGCCCCCGCCGGTCGGCCTCCGCTAGCAGCGCTTGAATTGGGGTGCGGTCGAGACCCAATTCGGCGGCCCACTCGGGCCGGCCCACACGGTAGATTCGCCCCTCGCGGCGGCCCTCCACGCCCCGTCCCGGTACTGCCCGAACT
>JALSJG010000083.1 GCA_026989475.1 Thermaceae bacterium
ACACCGCCAACAAGATCGGCACCTACAACCTCGCGATCGCCGCCCGTTACCACGGCATCCCCTTCTACGTCGCCGCCCCCACCAGCACGATCGACCTAAAGACCAAGACCGGGGCCGAGATCCCGATCGAGGAGCGCGCCCCTGAAGAGGTCGCCTACTGCGGGCCGGCGCGGGTGGTGCCCGAGGGGAGCCCGGTCTACAACCCCGCCTTCGACGTCACCCCGGCGGAGCTGATCACTGCCATCATCACCGAGGTGGGAATCGCCTACCCGCCCTATGAGGAAAGCCTGCCGGCACTGGTGGAAAAAGCCCGGGAAGACCGCCCATGAGCCGGGAAGGCCGGGTCCTGCGCGGTAGCAACTCGACCCGGTTCCCGTGCCCCCAGGGGCAAGCCCCGCTCGCTTGCAGAACCTGGGCCAGGGCCGCTAGGATAGGGTTTGCTGCCCCGAACGGGGCCAAGGGAGGACTATGGCGAAGAGCGCACGCACCCCATCCGCGATGAAGCGGCACCGCCAGTCGCTAAAGCGGCGGGCCCGCAACCGGGCGAAGAAGTCCATGATCAAGACCTTCAGCAAGAAGGCGGTGGCCGCCGCCGAGGCCGGCGATAAGGAAAAGGCCCTTAAGTACATGCGGGTGGCCGAGAGCCTGATCGACAAGGCAGCCAAGGGCTCGACCCTGCACTGGCGGGCGGCCGCTCGGAAGAAGTCGCGGCTGATGCAAAAGCTCCATAAGCTCCTCGGAAGCCTCAAAGCCTAGGGAGGCGAGCGATGGGCAAGGGCGACCGCAGGACGAGGCGCGGCAAGCTCTGGCGCGGGACCTACGGCAAGTACCGGCCGCGGAAGAAGAAGTAGGCCCCTGCTCGGTGCATGGGCCACGCGCCCCGTGGGCTCGGGGTTTTTGTCGCCATTCTTGACAGCAAGCCGTTTCTAGTTTAGAATGAAAACCTCCAAAAGGGGGTGTTTGGGGATGTTGAGGCTTGGAAGCGGCTTGGAAGCGGCTTACTTTGCTTATCAGCCTGATCGGCATCCTTAGCGCGTTTTCCTATGGATTGGCCAACTACACGGTGTGCAGCCCCTGGCATGGTTCAAATGCCGGGAGCGTTTGCACTTACGTCTCGGGCTACTGCGAGTCCGGATGGAACTGGTTCGCACGGGCAGCGAGTACGACGACCAGGGGCGTTGGATCCGCGACTGCAGCGGGGTTGACGACCGGGCGACGTTCAACGGCTGCTCTGGTGTTTGCATCATGCGGGTCGACTCACGGGTGTACTTGACGCCCGGGGACCTGTCTTCCGGGTACTGTGGGGGATAAAAATGCGCATGCGGTTGGGAGCGCTTTGGGGTGCGGTCCTCCTCGGCGCGCTGGGATCCGCACCGGCTTATTCGATCCCCGTGGATTGCACGCCCATCCGTACGCTCTGGACGCCGGTGGGGATCTATCGGGACTCGGGGATCGGCCTTTCGTACCGCGCCGAGTCGAGGGAGTATCGGTGCGTGTACGGGGAGGACCGGGAGCGGGTCGAGGTCCGGGTTGAGGACAGCCGGGCCGTCTACCTTGGCCTGCCGGAGGGCGTTTGGCTTTTGCGCTATCCCGGCGATACGATGGTGCTCTTCGTCCGCGAGGGGGTGGGCGAGGAAGGTCGGGCCTTCGCCGAGTCCCTGCTAGAGGCGGGAAGGGTGGATCTGCTCCTAGTGCACGAGGGAGTTCGCCTCTCCCCCGAGGCGGTGCGCCGGGCGCGGATGGTGATGCGCCTCAAGCCGGGCGGCCACGCGCTTAGCTTGGGGGATGCGCGTTTCCCCTTGTACCGACTCGAAACGATCCTCGACGAGCTGGACGCCGGTCTACGGTTCTCCGAACGCTAGCGAGGTCCCTTGCCCCAGGGCTCGAGCACAATCCGCCCTTCCTTAACCACCGCCCGCTCCGGGCCCTTGCCGGAAAACCCCTCCTCCGGCGCCCGGGCGACGAGGTCCGCGATCCTTAGCTGCTTGGCCTCGATCTTAAGCGCCCAGATCGCGGCCTCGCGGTTTCCCCCGGCGCCGGCGTGGGCCAGGCCGCGGAGCTTGCCCACCACGATCACGTCTCCCCCGGCCACCACCTCGCCGCCGGGATTGACGTCGCCGAGCACCACCACGCTCCCGCTCGCGCTCACCCGGCGGCCGGCCCGCACCGTCTCGGGCACCACCTCGGTGCGGGCGGGCGCCTCGTGGCCCCGGGGAGGGCGGAAGACGACCTTCCTCCCCTCGGCGGCCTCGAGCACCGCGGCCACCACCTCGGCGGGGACGAAGTCCGCCACCTCGACCTCGAAGGGTCGGGCGGGAAGCTGGGCGAGGGTTTTTCGAACCTCCTCCGGAGATTCGTTCCCCTCAAGTCGGATCGCCAGCGCGTTAAGGGTTGCCCGGACGCGCATCGGCCTCCGTTATACCCCAAAACGCCGCCATGATCCGCTGGACCACCGGAAGCGCCGCCCGGCTTCCCTCGCCGCCGTTTTCCACGAAGGCGACCACCACCAAAGGCGGGTGCTTCCCGTCCGGCGGCCAGGGGCCAAAGCCCGCGTACCAGGCGTGCTCGAACCCGGCCCGTTTGCCGGGGGTCTCGGCGGTGCCGGTCTTGCCCGCGGTGGGCACGGGAAAGTCCTTGAGGCGGAAGCGAGCGGTTCCCTCGGTTACGGTCTTTCTGAGCCCCCGGCGAAGCGCGCCAAAATCGCGGCCCGGGATCGGGGTGGTCTCGGCGGGACGGGCGACGAGGTGGAGCGTGGGCAGCTTGCCGGTAAAAAGCCCGGCGTAGGCGCGGGCGAGCTGGGCCGGGGTGACGAGAACCGGGCCTTGCCCGATCGCCACCGAGAGGGTCTCGCCGGGGTACCAGGGCTCGCCATAGGTCTTCTTCTTCCAGGCCTCGCTGGGCACGAGCCCGGTCTTTTCCCGGATCCCAAGCCCGGTGGCCTGACCCAGGCCGAAGGCGCGGGCCCGCTTCTCGATGGCGGACAGCGCCCTTAGGGGCCCGGCGTCGATCACCGCCTGGTAGAACCAGGTGTTGCAGGACCAGGCGAGGGCCTCCTCCACCGTCATCGGCCCCAGGTCGCGGGGGGACCAGTTCCGCCGCACCTGGCCGCCGTAGAGGATCGCCGGCGTGCAGCGGAAGACCTTGCCCGGCGCGACCAGTCCCGACTCGAGGAGGGCGGAGGCGGTGATCGGCTTGAAGGTGCTGCCGGGGGTGTAGGCCTGTACCGCCCGGTTCAAAAGGGGCTTGGCCGGGTTTTGGATGATGGCCTTGATCCGCTCGGCCTCCACCGGTCGGCGGACGAAGACGTTGGGGTCGAAGTAGGGGGCGCTGGCCATGGCGAGCACCGCGCCGGTGTTCGGGTCGATCGCGATCGCCGCCCCCCGTAGGAGCGCCTCCGGCGGCAGGCCGAGCTTTTCGCGCCCGGCGTTCACGTCCCTAAGCGCCGCTTCGAGCGCGGCCTCGGCCGCCTTTTGCAGCCGGTAGTCGAGGGTCAGGTGCACGTCCTCCCCCGGCCGCGGGGGGACGAGCACCTTTTCGCGAAGGACCGCGCCCCGCACGTCGCGCTCGACCAGCTTGAGCCCCCGCCGCCCCCGGAGCCTTTCCTCCAGCGCGGCCTCGAGCCCGGCTTTGCCTACCAGGTCGTCGGGCTCGTAGCCCCGGGCGAGGTCCTCCTTGCTCGCCCGTTGCACGTAGCCGATCACCGCGCCGGCGATGGGGTGGGGGTAAAACCGCTCGATGCGCTCAACGATCTTGAGGTTTTCCTGGCCGGCGGTGAGTTCGGCCAGGGTGGGTACCAGGTCTTCGGGCAGGTTCGCCGCGACCACCACCGGGCCGTCTTCGGGCTCGGGAAGCGCGTCCAGGTCCAGAAGGTCGAGGATCCGTTCCAAAAACCGCACCTCGCCGCCCGTGTAGACCAGGTCGTAGGCGACGCGGTTGTCGGCGAGGACGACCCCGTTCCGGTCGAGGATCCGGCCCCGGGGGGCGGGGATCGTCTCGGTCTTCAGGTAGTTGCCCCGGCTTAGGGTGACGTAGCGGTCGTGCTCCAGGACCT
>JALSJG010000084.1 GCA_026989475.1 Thermaceae bacterium
TCTTGAATGAGTGGGCATGTGCCCACGCCTACCGAAGTTCCGATGAGCGGGATGCCCACCTTCCCAAATGGCTTCACTACTACAACTGGCACCGGCCGCACTCCAGTCTGGGCAACCAAGCCCCTGTCTCACGTTTAGGGCTTCAGGTGAACAACGTGGTGAGACTGCACCGCTAGCGCCACCGGCCAGGTGGCGGCCAGCACGTCGAGGGCGAGGGAGGCCCCAGTCAGGGTGAAGAAGGCGATGAACACCGCCGGCGAGAGGGCGGCGACGAGGCGGGTGAACTCGTCTCGGTAGGGACTCGCGTTGACGATCCAAAAGGCCGCGAGCACGCCGGCGAGCAGCGGCTCCGGGGTCACCGGCTGGTGGAACCAGTGCAAGGTGGCTTTCTCCAAGCCCCTTGCGAGCACGAAACCCCCGTAGCCGAGGAGCAAGAGCCCGACCCCCTTGGAAAACGGGGCGAGCCGGGCCGCAAGCAGGCGCAAAAGCAGAAAGTAAAGCAGGTAGCCGAGGGCCAGGGAAAGAAGCAGGTCGGTGAGGAGTACGGGGAGGAAGAGGGCGCTCAACGGGGCACCGCTTGCCCAGGAGCGGGCGAGCTCGAGCCCCACGGCAAAGAGCACGATGACCACCACGTCCGAGACCACCGTGGTCCCGAGCACCAGCTGGGTGAAGGGCCCCTTGGCGGAGAGCTCCTTGATCACCGCGATCGCCGAGGAGGGCGAGCGGGCGAGCAGGATCACCGCCATCAGGAAGGCGAAGGCGAGGGCGGCCCCCTTCTCCCAGGCCCCGGGCCTCGGGGAGCGCCGGGAGGAGGCGGAGCGTCACCCAGACCCCGAGCCCGAGCACCGCGAGGACCTGGATGAGGCTCACGAGGAGGATCGCCCGGGCTCGGTTCGAAGCTCCGGCAGGTAAAGCCCGGCCCCGGCGGCGAAGGCGATCACCGCCAGGGCCATCTCGTCCACGAAGGCAAGGCGCAAAAGCTCCTCGTGCCCGATCAACCCGAGCACGTAAGGCCCGATCAGGATCCCGGCGAAGAGGAAGCCGATGATGAGGGGCAGGTCGTATTTCGCGAAGTAATCGCCGATCCGCTTGGCGGCGAGCGCGAGGACCAGGAGCAGTTCCAGGACCGCCTGCACGGAGTTCCCCTAAAGCGCCTTTAAAACCGGGAGGATCCCCTCCTCCGGCCGTACCAAGAGCGCCCGCATCCCGAGCCTCTTTGGCGCCTCGTAGTCGGGCTCGGGCCGGTCGCCCACGAAGAGGACCTCCCCGGGCCGGAGCCCGAGCTCCGAAAGCGCCCTTTGGTAGATCGCGGGGTCGGGCTTTGGCACCCCGAGGGCGGCGGAGGCGTAGATTCTCTCGAAGTAGTCCGCGAGCCCCATAGCCGCAAGGATCTCCGGGAGAAGCACGTCCCAGTTCGAGACCGCGGCGAGCCGGAGCCCCCGCCGGCGCAGCTCGGCGAGGACCTCGGGGGTGCCCGGCGTCCGGGGCCAAAGCCCGGGGTCCCGCCAGTGTTCCACCAGCCAGTCGGCGATTTGCTCGGGGTTTTTAACCCCGAGCCCGGCGAGCAACCGGCGGTCGAACTCGCGCCAGAGCGCGATCGCCGCCTCGCGGTCGCGGGCGGCCAGGTGGTGGGCTTCGTAGAAGGCGTAGGCCTCCCGGGCCGCCTGGGGAAGCCTACGCCAATCGGCCTCTTCTCCAAAGCGCTCGAGCACCGGGGGCAGCCAGGTGCGGGGATCGGTGTGGATCAGCGTCCCGCCCACGTCAAAAAAGACCGCCCGCAGCATGCAAAGAGGATACCCGACCCGCCAGTCTGCGCGAGCCTTGCAAAGTTCGCGCAACTTCGTGCATAATCGAAAACAAGGAGTCAGGAATGGGCTTATCCCCCGAGCGCAAACGCCGGATCCTCACCTTGCTCGAGGCCCGGGGCGGCATGCGCACCACCGAGCTCGCCCGGGAGCTCGGGGTGAGCGAGGCCACCGTCCGCCGGGACCTCGCCGAGCTCGCCCGCGAGGGGCGGGTGGAGCGGACCCACGGCGGGGCGCTCCCGCTCGAGCGCAGCACCGCCGCCGAACCCCCCTTCGAGCTCAAGGCCCGGCACCGGACCGCGGAAAAGGAGCGGATCGCCGCCGCCGCCGCCCGCCGCGTCATGGACGGCAGCACGGTCATCCTCGACTCCGGCACCACCGCGCTGGCGCTCGCCCGCAAACTCGCCGATCGGCCGGTGACGGTGATCGCCCTCGACCTCAAGGTGGCCGAGGCGCTGGCCCGGGGCCGGGCCGAGGTCTGGATCGTGGGTGGGCGGGCGCGGAACGGGCTTTTCAGCCTGGTCGGCCCCTGGACCGAATCCCTCCTCGCCGAGGTCCACGCCGACCTCTTCTTCCTGGGTGCCGACGCGGTGGACGAGGAGGGGGTGACGAACGCGACCCTCGAGGAGGCGGCGGTGAAAAAGCGGGCCGCAGGCGCCGCCAAAAGAACGATCCTGATCGCCGACCACACCAAGTTCGGCCGCCGGGCGCTGGCCCGGGTGCTGCCGCTTGAGGCGCTTTCCGGGGTGATCTCCGACCGGGGGGCGCGGGGCTTTCTGCCGGTGCTCCAAGAGCGGGTCCCGGGCTTCGTCGAGCTGGTTTAGCGAAGGGGGCGGTATGGAGGCGTTTGAACGCTTTAGGAAACTCTTCGGCACGAGCAAGCCGGTCATCGCCATGGTGCACCTCCGGGCCCTGCCCGGAACGCCCCTTTACGACGAGGCCGGGGGCATGGAGGCGGTGGTCGAGGCGGCGCGGGCGGACCTCCTCGCCCTCAAGGCCGCGGGGGTGGACGCGGTGATGTTCGGCAACGAGAACGACCGGCCCTATGAGCTCGAGGTCGACCCCGCAAGCGCCGCCGCCATGGCCTACGTGATCGGCCGGCTCAGGGACGAGCTCACCCTCCCCTTCGGCGTGGACGTGCTCTGGGACCCGATGCTCACCATGGCGGTGGCCGCGGCTACCGGCGCGGCCTTTGCCCGGGAGATCTTCACCGGGCTGTATGGCTCCGACATGGGGCTTTGGCAGGGGCGGGCGGCGAAGGCGCTCCGCTACCGGAGGCGGCTCGGGCGGAGCGATCTCTTCCTGCTCTACAACGTCTCCGCCGAGTTCGCCTCGCCCCTCGATTCCCGGAGCCTCCCCGAGCGGGCGAAGAGCGCGGTGTTCTCGAGCCTGGCCGACGCGCTTCTCGTCTCTGGGCCAATGACCGGCGAGCCGGCCCCGCTTTCCCACCTCGAGGCGGTGAAGGAAGCGGTGCCCGAGGTCCCGGTCCTCGCCAACACCGGGGTCAACCACGAGAACGCCGCCGAGGTGCTCGCCCTCGCCGACGGCTGCATCGTCGGCACCGCGCTCAAGGTAGGCGGCAAGACCTTCAACCCGGTGGACCCCGAGCGGGCCCGGGCCTTCATGGCCCGGGTGCGGGAGGTGCGGGGCGGATGAGGGCGCTCGGGATCGACGTCGGCACCACCGCGGTCAAGGCCCTGCTGCTCGACGAGGGGGCCCGGGTGGTGGCCGAGGCTAGCCACCCCCACGACCTAATGAGCCCTCACCCCGGCTGGGCGGAGGAGGACCCCGCCGACTGGTGGCGGGGGGTCAAGGCCGCCCTGAGCACGCTCTTTGAAAACGAAGACCCCGGCGAGGTGGCGGCGGTGGCGGTCTCGGGGATGGTGCCGGCGCTCGTCCTCCTCGACGAAACGGGCGAGGTCCTCCGGCCCTCGATCCAGCAAAACGACGCCCGCCACGCCGAGGAGATCCGGTGGTTTAAAGAACACTTTCCCGAGGAAACGCTATTCGCCCACACCGGCGCGACCTGGAACGCCCAGGTCATCCCCCCGAAGCTCCTTTGGATCCAGCGCCACGAGCCCGAGGTCTTCCGCCGGATTCACCGGCTTTCCGGTTCCTACGAGTACGTGACCTGGCTCCTCGGCGGACGGGGCCCCGAGTACCTGGAGGCGAACTGGGCGCTCGAAAGCGCGCTTTGGAGCGAGAAGGAAAGGCGCTGGCTCGGGGAG
>JALSJG010000085.1 GCA_026989475.1 Thermaceae bacterium
CGGTCGCCCTGGCCGAGGGCGTAGGCGACCCGGGGGGTGGTGGCGTAGGCGAGGAAGTTGAAGACCACGAAGAAAAGGCCAAAGAGCGCGGTGGTGATGCCCAAAGCGGCGAGCGGCCCCGCCCCGAGCCGGCCCACGAAGGCGGTATCCACCACGCTGACCAGGGGCTCGACGAGGAGGGCGCCGAGGGCGGGGACGGCGAGGCGGAGGATGGCCCGGTCGAGCTCCCCCATCTAGAGCTCCACCCAGCGGACCGCCTTGGCGATGGGGTCTTCTTGGAGGGCGCGCGCAAGCCGCTTAAGCACCGCTTCCCGGAGCCGGACGCGCCCCCGGCCGAGGAGCGGGTCGAGGAGGGAGGGGGGGCGGGTGAAGGCGCGGTAGGTGCCGGGTTCGTCCGGGAGCTCGGCGACCCCAAGGAGAGTCCTCCGGCCGCCGAGGGCGACGGTGAGCTCGAGCCCCCACCCGGTCTCCTTGGCGAGGGTGACCCGCACCCCTTCCCGGGCGAGGCGCTCGCCGAGCCAGGCGACCATCGCCTCCGCGTCCGCCCGCGGCCGCCTGAACTCGAGCACCCGCCAGCTCATGCCGTTCGCACCGCCCTTACCCAGGCGCCAGGGTAGCGCAGCGAAAGCCGCTTTCCGAGCGCCTCGGCCGCCTCGGGCCCGGAGGCAGGAATGAGGAAGGTCGCCCCCGAGCCCGAGAGCAGGGGATATAGCCCTTCTGCCTCGAGCTCCTCCTTGAGCCTTCGGAGCTCGGGGAAGAGGCGGAAGGCGGGGGCCTCAAGGTCGTTCCTCCAGGGGGGCGGCGCGCCGCGCGCAAGCGTGTTTAGAATTTCCTCCACCGCCAGCTCGGGCCCGAAGTCCCCGGAGGTGAGCTCCCGGTAGACCGCCGCCGTAGGAACCTCGATCCCCGGGTTTAGGAGCACAAAAAAAAGCCTTTTGGGAGGCAAAAAGCGGAGCGCTTCCCCCACCCCCCGGGCCTCGGCGAGGCCGCCCCGAAGAAGAAAGGGCACGTCGGCGCCGAGCTTCTTCGCGAGGGCAAAGAGGTCCACCCCGGCGCCAAAGAGCCGCTCCAGCCCCCTCAGCACCGCGGCGGCGTCGGCCGAGCCCCCGCCGAGCCCGGCGGCAAGGGGTATCTGTTTTTCCAAAACGATCTGGACCCCTCGGGAAAGACCCGCGGCGCGCAGGTAGAGAAAAGCGGCGCGGTAGGCGAGGTTTTCCATCCCGGAGGAGAGCTTTCCGCCCTTTACCTCAAGGTGGATTCCTTCCCCCCGAGGCTCGATGCGGATCCTATCGGCGAGGTCGAGGGTAGCGAAGACAGTGTGGAGTTCGTGGTACCCGTCCGGCCGCCGGCCGAGGACGGCAAGGCCCAGGTTCGTCTTCGCCCTTGCCTCCTCATAAACCACGCCCCCATCATAGGGGCGTGCGGCTTTTCGTCGCGCTCGGCTGGGCTGGCGGTAGCTGGGAGGTTTTAGGGAGCGAAGGAGGAGGCCTCCTCTACCGCCGGAGGGGGCACGACGGGAGTGCGCTCGGGGAGCGCCGGGTTCACCCGCCCCCTGAGGCCTGGCGGGCTTTTTGGGAAAGGCTCCGGGCGCTCGGCGTCCCCGACTGGGAGGCCCGCTACGAGCCCGAGTACCCGGTCTGCGGCGGTACCACCTGGGCGGTGCGGGTGGACGGGTTCCAAAGCACCGGTGAGGACGCCTACCCGCCGAACTGGCAGGCCTTTTTGGAGGCGTTAAGCGAACTCGCCGGCTTCCGCCTGGAGTAGGGCGGCGAAAAGCGCGAGGTCCTCGGGGTAGGTGACCTTGAACATCCGCCGGTCGCCGGGAACGAGGGCGACCGGGTGGCCGAGGGCGCGCACCAGCTGGGCGTCGTCGGTGGCGGTGCGGCCCTCCTTGAGGGCGGCTTCGTGGGCCTTTAAAAGGAGCTCGCGGTCGAAAGCCTGGGGGGTTTGCACCAGCCGGAGCCGACCCCGATCGAGCACGCGGCCGTATTCGACCTCCCCCTCGACCAGGGTGTCGGGGACCGGGATCGCGGGCACCGCGGCCCCGGTCTCCCGGGCGGCTTTTCGCACGCGTTCCACCACCTCGGGCACGACGAAGGCCCGGGCGGCGTCGTGGACCAGGACGAGCTCGCCCCGGGCTTCCCGCAAGAGGCGGTAGACGCTTTCCTGCCTTGTCTCCCCCCCTTCGAGGAAGCGGGCTTCCAGCCCGTTTGGGGGCTCGGTCCCCGGGGGCAGGGCGACGAGGACCTCGTCCACCTCGGGAAACCGCAGCAGCGCCCACTCGAAGAGGGTCTTCCCGAGCACCCGGACGAGCGCCTTGGGAACGCCCTTCCCCAGGCGCTCGCCCTTGCCGGCGGCGGGGATGAGGAGCGAGGTCTTCACCCTTCCCCCCTGAGGTCGAGCCCGTTAAAGCGGCCCTGGGCGGCGGAAAGCCCTTCTTGTTTCCAGACCCGAACCGCCTCTGCCGCGGCCTTTAGCGCCCGCTCCAGGATGGTCCATTCCTCCGGGGTAAAGGGCGAGAGGACGTAGGGCACCGGGTCCACCCCGGGCGGGGGGCGCCCGATCCCGATCCGGAGGCGGTCGAAGCCCGCGTTCCCCAGGGCCTCGATGATCGAAGCGACTCCCCTTTGCCCTCCGGAGGAGCCGCCCCGCTTCAGCCGGATCCGCCCGAGGGGGAGGTCCATGTCGTCGTGGACGACGAGGAGGCGGTCTAGCGGAATGCCCTTCTTGCGCACGAAGGGGGCCACCGCCCGGCCCGAGAGGTTCATGTAAGTAAGTGGCTTCATCAACCAGCCCGGCCCCCACTCGGCGAGGAGGGCGTCCTGCTTTTCGCGGAAGACGAGGCCCTCTTCCTCGGCAAGCCGGTCGAGCACCATGAAGCCCGCGTTGTGGCGGGTCTTGGCGTAGCCGGGGCCGGGGTTTCCAAGCCCCACGACGAGAAAGCGCCCCACCGGGTCCATGTTATTCGCCGAGGGCGCGGAGGAGGGCGGCCTCGAAGCGCGCCTGGAAGCCCGCGAGATCCACCCCGAGCACGAGTTCGGCGTTCGACGCCCCCTCGCCGGTGACCAGCATGCCCCGGGTGTGGACGCCCCCGAGCTCGATGAGGGCGTGGATCTCCTCGGTCTCGGTCTTGAGCTCGGGAAAGAGCGCCACGGCCATCGCGAGCGGGTCCGGGATCAAAAGGCCCGCCTGTCCCTTTCCCCTCAGGTAGCGGGCGGTATGGCCGGTGATCGTTCGGTAGAAGGAGAACCGCCGGGATAGCGCCTCGTGGGTCTCCCAGGGCAGGGGGTGGGCGAGGGTGGTCTCCCAGGTGAGCAGGGTGACCCGGGAAAAAGCGTGAAGCACCGCGTGGGCGGCCTCGGGGTCGGCGGCGAAGTTGAACTCGGCGGCCCGCCTTCTCGTGTTGCCCCGGCCGGTGTGGGCGCCGCCCATGACGTAGAGCCCTTCGAGGAGGTGGGGAAGCTCGGGCTCGAGCAAGAGGGCGATCGCCAGGTTGGTGAGCGGCCCGAGCGCTACTACCCGGAGCTCACCGGGGTGTCTTCGGGCGAGCTCGACGAGGGCGAGGGCCGCCGGGGTCTTCTCGGGCCGGACGCGGGCCTTCCGGGTTTTTAGGTTCCCAAGCCCGTCCTCGCCGTGGAAGAAGGTGGCCCGCTCCCGGGGTTCGGGGACGAGCGGCCGGCTCGCCCCCACGAAAACCGGGACCTCGGTCCGGGCGGCGTGGAGCACCTCGAAGACATTCGGGACCACGTTTTGAAGGGGCACGTTTCCATCCACCGTAGCGATGGCGAGGAGCTCGGCCTCCGGGGTCCCGAGCGCGAAGAGGAGCGCGAGGGCGTCGTCCACCCCGGCGTCGGTGTCCACGAAGAGCTTCATCCGGCGAGCATAAAGCAAAGGGGGCGCCCGGCGGGCGCCCCCTTTGGGCTCCGCTCGTTTAGCTTTCCTCTTCCTCGGTCTTGCCCTTTTGGATGACCTCGGGCTCGGCCTCGGAGACCTCGGCCTCGGCGGTCTCGGCTTCGAGCCGCTCGACGTCC
>JALSJG010000086.1 GCA_026989475.1 Thermaceae bacterium
GCGACGAGCTCGTAGGGGGCGTCGGTGCGGAGGATCTCGGGGGTCTCGAGGTAGAGGCTTTTCCCCTCCCAGGCGTAGCGGGTGCCCAGGTGGGAGAGGAGCTCGAGCATGACCTCGATGTCCCGGAGCCGGGGGATCTCCGCGAGAACGATGGGCTCCGGGGTCAAAAGGCTTGCGGCCAGAATGGGAAGGGCGGCGTTTTTCGCCGGGCTGATCCGTACCTCGCCGGATAAGGGTTTTCCTCCGTTTATAGTGAGCGGCGTTCCCATCGGGGCCCCCGGGCTTTCTTCCTCAAGTTGTGCATCATACACAACTTGCGCATGCGCATTATCCACCCCGCGTGAAGCGTTGTCAACCCTTTCTGCACGTTGTACAATCGACGTCGCCCGGGGGCGGCATGCCGAAGAAGGAGAAAAAAAGGCTCCAGGTCGTAATATCCGACGAGCAGGACGCGCTTTTAACCAAGGCCGCCTACAAGCTCTCGAGCCCCGAGCGGCTGGTCTCGAAGTCCGAGGTCGTCCGGCTCGCCATCGAGAAGATCGCCCGCGAGCTCGAGGAGGGAAAGCTCGAGCTCGAGGAGTTTTTGAAAAAGCTCGAGGAAGAGGAATCCTCCGACTAAAATAGGCCCGGTGAAGCGAATCGGCGGGCGCTACCGCCTGGAGGAGCCGATCGGCCGCGGCGGCGCGGCCGAGGTCTGGCGCGCCTTTGACGAGCGGCTTTTGCGCCCGGTCGCGGTCAAGCTCCTCTTTCCCCACGTGCAGGCCGCCGAGCGCGAGCGGTTTGCCCGCGAGGTGCGGGCGCTCGCCCGGCTTTCCCACCCCGGGGTGGTGCCGATCTACGACCTGGGGGAGGAGGAGGGGCGGCTTTTTTTCGTGATGGAGCTGGTCGAGGGCGGCCCCTTCGATCGGCTCGGCCCCTTCGAGGAGGGGGTGGAGGGCCGGCGGCTGCTTCGGGCGGCGCTTGAGGTCCTCGACACCCTCGATCACCTGCACGCCCGGGGCATCCTCCACCGCGACCTCACCCCGGCGAACATCCTCACCACCCCCGAGGGCCACGCCAAGGTGATGGACTTCGGCCTCGCCTACCTCGCCGGGAGCGAGGGGCTCACCCGCACCGGCTACACCCTGGGCACGCCGCTTTACATGGCGCCGGAGCAGGCCACCGGCGGCGTGCTCACCCCGGCCGCCGACCTCTACGCCTTCGGGGCCGTGCTCTATAAGGCCCTGACCGGCGAGCCCCCCTTCTCCGGCAAGCACGACCAGGCGATCCTCTATAAGCACGTCTACGAGGCGCCGGCGCCTCCGGAGGAAAAGAACCCGGCGGTCTTCCCGGCGCTTTCGCGCTTGGTCCTCGACCTGCTTAAGAAAAAGCCCGAGGACCGGCCGAAGGGCGCCCGGGTGGTGCACCGCCGGTTGCGCCGGGTGGCCCGGGAGCTCGAGGGCCGGGCCTACCGCACCGCCCGCGCCGGCGCCAGCCGGAGCGGCCACTACCCCGAGGGGCCGCTCGCCCCCGAGACCCTCGTCCGCGAGGAGATCGCCCGGCTCGGCGGCGAGCCCGCCTGGCCCGGGGAGCTCGTGCTTTCGGGGGAGCGGATGGCGCTTGGGGTGGGGGCGCGGGGGGTGGCGCTCTTGGAAGGGGGCGCGGTCCGCTACCTTCCCGCCGAGGACGAGGTCTCGGCCCCGCCGCTTTTTGCCGGGGCGCTTTTCTACGCGGGCTGGGACGGCGGGGTCTACCGCTTTTTGGGGGACGCGCCGGAGCGCGTCTTCCGGGCCCAGGCCGAGATCACCGCCGCCCCCCTCGAGGCCGGCGGCCGGGTCTACGTGCCGAGCCGGGACGGGCGGCTTTACGTGCTTGAGAACGGGAAGCTCGCCTACGCCTTCGAGGCCGGGGGGCACCTCTCGGCGGGGGCCACGCTCTACCGGGGGATGCTCTTCCTCGCCAGCGAGTCCGGGTGGGTCTACGTGCTCGAGCCCACCACCGGCCGCCTCCTCTACAAGGTCGAGGCGGGGCCGATCCACGTACCCCTGCCCGCCGCCGAGGGGGTGGTGCTCTTTCCCACCTGGCCCGGAGAGGTGCACGCCTTCGATCCCCGCTCCCGGGAGACGCTTTGGACCTTCGAGCTCGAGGGCGAGATCTGGGCGGCCCCGGCGGTGGGGTACGGCCTCGCCTTCCTCGCAAGCTGGGGTGGGGTGCTCTACGCGGTAGACCTCCGGGAGGGGGAAGAGGTCTGGAGCGCGCGCGTGGGCCGGGTGACCGCCGGGCTCAGCCTCGCCGCCGGGGTGCTCTACGTCGCCACCGAGGAGGGGAGGATGCTTGTCTTCGACGCGAGGAGCGGCGAGCTTCGTTTTGAGGCCGGTGGCCTCGGCGAGCTCCAGGTCCCGCCGCTTCCCACCGAGCGGGGGGTCTATCTCGCCTCCCTCGACGGCCGGCTCTACCGGTTTTCCGAGCCCGAATGAGCCCGGTTTTGGCCCCTTTAGGGGCGGTCGCGCGGCTTTTGGGAGGGCGCGCGTTGCATAGGCTTGACGCATAGCGCATACCGCGGTAATATGAATGCTAGAGAGGCCGCGGAAGCGGCCGGTTCGCTTTTTAGGGGGCTATAATGCCCGCCGTATGGTCCGGCCGGCGATTGGGCTCGAGGTCCACCTCCACCTGAAGACGAACACCAAGATGTTCTGCTCCTGCGCGCTCCACTACGGGGACGCGCCCAACACCCACGTCTGCCCGGTCTGCCTGGGCCTGCCCGGGAGCCTTCCGGTGGCGAACCGGGAGGCGGTGGAAAAGGGGCTCCTCCTCGCCCTGGCCCTCGGCTGCGAGATTCCCGAGCGCACACAGTTCCACCGCAAGAACTACTTCTACCCCGACCTCCCGAAGAACTACCAGATCAGCCAGTACGACCGGCCGATCGGGACCGGCGGGGTGCTCGAGCTCGGGGAGAAGAAGGTCCGCATCCGCCGCATCCACCTCGAGGAGGACGCGGGGAAAAGCCTCCACCCCGAGGAGGGGCAGCACTCGCTCGTGGACCTGAACCGGGCCGGAGCCCCGCTCGTCGAGCTCGTCACCGAGCCCGACCTGGAGTCGCCCGAGGAGGCCCGGGAGTTTTTAAGGCGGCTCCAGGCGGTGGCCCGCACCCTCGGGGTCTCGGACGCAAGCCCCGAGGAGGGCAAGATGCGGGCCGACGTCAACGTCTCCCTCCGGCGCCCGGACGGCAGCCTCGGGACCAAGGTCGAGATCAAGAACTTAAACTCCTTCAAAAGCGTCCAGCGGGCGCTCGAGTACGAGATCAAGCGGCAACAAAGGATCCTCGAGCGGGGCGGCGAGGTCGAGCAGGCGACGCTCGGCTTCGACGAGAAAAGCGGCAAGACCTTCGTCATGCGCACCAAGGAGACCGAGTCCGACTACCGCTACTTCCCCGAGCCCGACCTGGTGCCCTTTACCCTCTCCAAGGCCTGGCTTTCCGAGCTCAAGGCGAAGATGCCCGAGCTCCCGGCCGAGCGCGCAAAGCGCTATGTGGCCGCCGGGGTGCGCCCCTACGACGCCGAGATCCTCGCCTACGACCTTGAGCTCGCCCCCTTCTTCGACGCGGCGCTCAAAACCGGCGCCGACCCCCAAAAGCTCGCCAACTGGCTGAACGCCGACGTCAAGGGCTACCTCACCCAGCGCGAGGTCTCCCTCGCCGAGACCGGCCTTACCCCGGAACACCTCGCGAGGCTCGTTCGCCTGGTCGAGGCGGGGACGATCACCGGCAGGGTGGCGAAAGAGATCCTGCCCGAGGTGATGGAGGGGGCGGACCCCGAACGGCTCGTCGAGGAGCGGGGGCTTAAGGCGGTCACCGACGAGGGGGCGATTCGCGCGCTCGTCGAGAAGGTGGTCGCCGAGAACCCCCAGGTGGTGGAGCAGATCCGGGCGGGGAAGACGAAAGCGATTAACGCCCTTTTGGGTCAGGTGATGCGGGCCACCCGCGGCACCGCCCCGCCCGAGCTCGTGCGGCGGCT
>JALSJG010000087.1 GCA_026989475.1 Thermaceae bacterium
CGGCGAGCCCCATCTCCACCAGGGCGGCGGCGGTACGTTTGAGCTTTCCCGGACTTCCCCCGATCAGGGCCGCGAGCGCCCGGCCCTCCTTTAGGCTCCCTTTGATCGCCACCTCCTCGACGTGGACGAGGGGCCAGGAAGCGAGGAGCTCCCGGGCTTTTTCCACCGGCTCGGCAACCAGCAAGTCCTCCTCGATGCGCACCGGCTCGTGGCTGCCCGGGAGCCGGTAGCCAAGTCCCCCGGTGGGGAGGTGGACGTACTGGGCGGCGGTGCGGTAGCGAAGCTCGTGGGGGGAAGGGGCGATGGGCTCTATGGGCGCGGAGATTCCGGCGATGCGCGCGAGGGACTCTTCCACGAAGCCCTGTTTGACCGCGAGCTGGGCGGGATAGCGGAGGGGGAGGTCGGCGGTGGGGGGGAGGGGAAGGTCGACGCGATCGGGGGAGGGTTCGATGAGCTCGAGCACCTTCCCCTCGTAGTGATTCTTGCGCTTTCTGAGCTCGGCGAGCACGACCTCCCCGGGGAGGGCGCCCTTGACCAGGGCTACCCCCTCCTCGAAGCGAGCGAGCGCCCAGCCGCCGGGAACCATCTTTTCCACGTGGATCCTTCTTCGCACCGCCTCAGTTTAGGCGAAGCCCGCGTGTATAATCATGCCTCGGAGGTACGGGTATGAGAAAAGGTTTGGCGATTTTAGCGCTTGGTTTGCTGGTGGGATCGCTGGCGACCGCGGCGAAGTTCCGGACCTTCGCCGAGATTCAGGAGTCGGGCAAGGTCGTCATCGGGACCGAGGGGGAGTTCCCGCCCTTTAACTACTTCGACGAGAAGAACAACCTGGTGGGCTTCGATATCGAGATCGGCAACGCGCTGGCCAAGAAGATGGGGCTTACGCCCGAGTGGAAGGCCCAGCCCTTCGACACCCTGCTCATCGCCCTGAACCAGGGCCGCTTCGACTTCGTGATCGCCTCCCACACCATCACGCCCGAGCGGGCGAAGGCGGTGGACTTCACCAAGCCCTACTACTGCACCGGCAACGTGATCGTGGCCAAGCCCGGTGGCCCCAAGACGCCGGAGGAGCTCAAGGGCAAGAAGGTCGCGGTCCAGGTGGGCACCACCTACTACGACTGGGTGGTGGAGAACGTCCCGGGCGTTTCCGAAGTGAAGACCTTCCCCACCAACCCGGCGGCGCTTGAAGCCCTGCTTTCGGGTCGGGTGGACGCCTGGGTCACCGACCAGTTCACCGCGCTCGAGGTCATCAAAAAGCGCGGCGTCAAGCTCCAGATCTCCGACCTTTTGAACAAGGAGGAGATCGGTATCGCGGTCGCGAAGGGGAACCAGGGGCTCCTCACCGCGCTCAATAACGCCTTGGACGCGATCCTCAAAGACGGCACCTACGAGCAGATCTCGATGAAGTGGTTCGGCAAGGACATCCGCTGTAAGTAAGCGGGATGCCGGGGGCCGCAAGGGCCCCCGGTTTTCTTTGGGAGGACGCCTTGCGTTACCTTCGCCTCGCCTTCGTCGCCGCCCTCGGGGCGGCGGCGCTGGTGGCTTTGTGGTTCGCTTTTTTCTACCTTCTGGCCGAAGGCGTTCGCGTTTATCTCACCGCAGTCCAGTTTACCCCCAGCAAGGTGGCCTTCTACGCTGATTCGATCCGGCGGGGGGCCGAGGTCACGCTCAAGCTCACCGTGATCAGCTCGCTGGCAGGCCTCGTTTTGGGTTTGGTGGCGGGGATCTCGAAGCTCTCCCGAAACCCGATCTTCCGCTATCCCGCCACCTTCTACGTCTGGTTGGTGCGGGGCACGCCGCTCTTGGTCCAGATCCTTTTCGCCTACAACGCGCTCCCCCAGCTTCTGGATCCCCTTTGGAAGCCCCTCGAGCGCATGGGGGCGAGCCCCATCCAGGACGTCTTGACGGAGTATTGGGCCGCCTTTATCGCGCTTTCCTTCAACGTGGGTGCCTACAACGCGGAGGTGATCCGGGCGGGGATCCTGGCGATCCCCAAGGGGCAGTGGGAGGCGGCGCAGTCTTTGGGGCTTTCCCAGGCCCAGGTGATGCGTTACGTGGTGGTGCCCCAGGCGCTTCGCATCGTGATCCCGCCCCTGGTGAACAACGTGGTAGCCCTTTTGAAGGACTCTTCGCTCGCCTACACCATCGGGCTCTTCGAGCTCGTGATGGCCGGGCAGCGGATCATCTCCGCCACCTTCCGCCCGGTTCCCGTGTACCTGGCGGTGGCGGGGGTGTACCTGCTCCTTACCACGGTCTTGACCTTCTTCACCAACTGGCTCGAGCGCCGCTTCCAGTCCCAGGGGGTCCGTTAGG
>JALSJG010000088.1 GCA_026989475.1 Thermaceae bacterium
CCTCGCCCCCATGAAGGTACGGGGCCTTAGCAAGGAGGAGGCCGAGCGGAAGGCGCTGGAGCTCCTCGAGCGGGTGGGGATCGCCGACCAGGCCCACAAATACCCCGCCCAGCTCTCCGGCGGTCAGCAACAGCGGGCGGCGATCGTGCGGGCGCTCGCCATGGAGCCCAAGATCATGCTCTTCGACGAGCCCACGAGCGCCCTTGACCCGGAGATGGTCGGCGAGGTGCTGGACGTGATGCGGGAGCTGGCCCGTTCAGGGATGACGATGCTGGTGGTCACCCACGAGATGGGGTTCGCCCGCGACGTGGCCGACCGGGTGATCTTCATGGACGAGGGCCGGATCGTGGAGGAGGGGGCGCCGGAGGCGATCTTTTCCTCGCCGAAGGAGGAGCGCACCCGAAACTTCCTCCACCGGATCCTCCACCACTAGCGATGCGGGGCGAGGCGGCGCGGCTTTTTGTGCTCGAGCTCCTTTTGCTCCTCGTCTTCCTGCCGCCCTTCTTGCTGCTTCCCTGGGGCCGGACGGGGTTGCCTGCGGGCCCGGTGGTGGCGGTGATCGGGGGAATTGCCGCCGGGGTGAGCCTCTACGCGCTCTATGCGGCCCGGCGCGCCGAGGGGCGGGAGGACTGGCGGGCGGCGGCGATGCTCCTTGGGGTGGGACCCGGGCTTTGGCTCTGGGCGGGGGGGATCGCCTTCCGGCTCGGAGATCCCGGACTCGCCCTTTTTGCCGTCTTCGCTTCCGTTCTCTCTTCGCTAGCGCTTCTTCGCTTTCCCGAACCACCGGAAGAAGAATCGGCGCCGCGGAAGCCGGGCGAGTAGGCGCTCGCCCTCCTTCCGGCCAAGGGCGTAGACCTCTCCCGCCTTCTCGAACTCGAAGGTGTCGATCGGCGCCTCGAGGGGGATTCGCACCACCAGATCGGCTTGGGAAAGGGCGAGCTCCTTGAGCCGCCGGCGGGAGGCCTCGCCGGCGGCGAGCACCGCTTCCAGGCTGTTTCGGGGCGTCGCGATCGGGCCCGGGTTGGAAACGTCCACGGCCACGAGCGGCCCGGTTCCGAGACCAGCGACGGCGCTCACGGGCACCTTCTCGGCCACGTCCCCGTCCACCAGGAGCCGGGAGCCATGGGGCCTCGGGGGGAAGACGCCGGGAATGCTTCCAGAGGCGAGCACCGCGTCCACCACCGGGCCCCGGTCCAGGACCACGAGCTCGCCGGTGAAGAGATCGGCGGCGGCGATGCGGAGGGGGAGAGGGGCGTCCTCGATGCGGGCGTCGGCGAAGAGCCGGGTGAGCCCCTGCCGATAGCGCTCGGGGTCCGCGAGGGCCGGTCGCCGGAGGCTCTTTAGAAAAAGGAGCCCGCTTTGGAGCTTGCCGCTTCTTGCCAGGCGGGCGAGCTCGGGGTCTTGGGTGGCTTCGAGGATGGGCTCGGGGCGGAGGGGAAGCCCGAAGGCAAAGGCCGCGGCCGCCAGCGCCCCCGCCGAGGAGCCCGCAAGAGCGGTGATCCGGACACCCGCTTCCTTTAGGGTTTGAAGGAGTCC
>JALSJG010000089.1 GCA_026989475.1 Thermaceae bacterium
GCTTCCCAGGACCAGCGTTAACGCGACGAAGAGGAGGATCACCGGCCAGGGACGCCGGGTCGCGAACCGGGAAAGCGTCTCCATACTGACTCGGATCCTAAGCAAATCTTAACACGATGTCAACCATCTTTACGATTTGTCAATTTTTGACATACTGGATACGATGGCCGCTGCTGGGCTCAAAGCGCGACGACGGCAGCGCCGGGTGCGCGAGATCCTCGAGGCGGCGATGGCGGTCTTCGCCGAGAAGGGCTACGCCAAGGCCACCATGGAGGAGATCGCCGAGCAGGCCCTTTTGTCCCGGGTCGCGCTTTACCGCTACTTCAAGGACAAGGAGTCGATTCTGAAGGCGCTTCTCGATTGGAAGACCGCCGAGCTCACCGAGCGTTTTGAAGCGGTTCGGGGGGAAGGCTACGCCGAGGCGATCCGCGCCCTGGCCGCGGAGGGATTGCGGTTTCGCCAGGAGAATCAGGGGTTTTTCCGCGCGCTTTACTCCGCCACCGGGCTTCCCGAACTTCTGCGCGACCCCGACTTCAAGGAGCGGAAGAAAGCGCTGGTACGCGCGGTGGCCCGCCGCATCGAGGCGGGGCAGGCCCGGGGAGAGGCGAGGGAGGGGGACGCCGGGCTGCTCGCCGAGTTCTTCCTGAGCCTGGTGCTCTCCGCGAGCGCCCGGGACTTCTTCGACGAGGGCGCGGAGATTCCTTCCCCGGAGACCGTAGCCGAGGTCTTTCTATCCGGTACCCTCGCGGTATGAAGCTCGGTTTCTCTCCCTGTCCCAACGACACCTTCATCTTCTACGCGCTGGTGCACGGGAAGGTGCCCTTTTCCGAGCCCCTCGAGCCGGTGTACGCCGACGTCGAGACCCTGAACGCCTGGGCCGGGGAGGGAAGGCTGCCCGCCACCAAGATGAGCTACGCCGCCTTCGCCCGGGTGCGGGACCGCTACCGGGCGCTCCCCTCGGGGGGTGCCCTCGGCCGCGGGGTGGGGCCTTTGGTGGTGGCCCGGGAGGAGCGCCCCTTTCTCGGGGCGCGGGTCGCCCACCCCGGCGAGGCCACCACCGCCTACGCGCTCTTTCGCATGTTCATGGGGGAGCGCCCCTTCACCCCGGTGCCCATGGTCTATAGCGAGATCATGCCGGCGGTGGCCCGGGGAGAGGTGGACCTCGGCCTCATCATTCACGAATCCCGCTTCGTCTACCCCGAGTACAGCCTGCGAAAGCTCCTCGATCTCGGCGAGTGGTGGGAGGAGGAGACCGGGCTCCCCCTGCCGCTTGGGCTCATCGCGGTACGGAGGGACGTGGGCGAGGAGCGCGCGCGGGAGCTATCCCGGGCGGTGCGGGAAAGCATTCGCTACGCCTGGGCCCACCGCGAGGAGACCTTCCCCTACCTCAAGGCCCACGCCCAGGAGCTTAGCGAAGAAGTGATCTGGGCCCACGTCGAGACCTACGTGAACGCCTTTAGCGAGGAGCTTGGCGAAGAAGGGGTGCGGGCGGTGGAGACGCTTTTTGCCCGGATGGAGGCGGCGGGGCTCGCGGTATCGCCGAAAAAACCCGACTGGCTCGTTGCCGGGGGGTAGACTCTTGGATATGGCCCCCCGGGTGCTCGAGGGTTTGCCCGAGTCGGTGCAGGAGGCGGTACGCGAGCTCTTCCAGCCCCGGCGCGCCCGCCGCGGACGGGTGCTCTTCCGCCCCGACGACCCCGCCGAGCACGTTTTTTACCTCGAGGACGGCTGGGTCCGGCTTTACGGGCTCGACGAGAAGGAGGGCGAGATCACCCTGGCGGTGGTGGGTCCGGGGGAGCTCTTCGGCGAGGCCGCGCTCACCGGGGACGCGACCTACGGGGCCTACGCCGAGGTGATGGGCCCCGGCGCGCTTTTCGTCGCCCCCGGCCGGCCGATGATGGAGCTCGCCGCCCGCGAGCCCGAGGTCGCGGAGCTCCTGGTGCGGCTGCTCGCCGAACGGATCGGGCGGCTTGAGTCCCGGATGAAGGAGCTCCGGTATCAGGAGGTGCGCCCCCGGTTGGTGCGGATGCTCCTCAACCTGATGCGGGAGGGGGAGCGGGGGCTCGAGGTCGCCCTCTCCCACCGGGACCTCGCCCACCTGATCGGCTCCACCCGCGAGACCGTGACCAAGATCCTCGGGGAGCTCGCCCTGGCCGAGCTCGTCGAGCTCGGCTACCGCAAGGTGATCGTGCGGGACCCCGAGGGGCTCCTTGCCCAGCTGGACGGATGATGCGCGGGCTCGTCGTCTTGCTCTGGCTGTTTTCGCTCGCCTTTGCCCTCGAGCTCCGGGTCCTCCTTTTCGAGGCGCCCGAGGGGGAGGTCCGGCTCTTTGGTTCCCACGCGGTCTGGGGCCCGGCGGGGGTGCTTTTCTCCCGCGAGGGGCCGGCCGAGTACCGGGTGCGCTACGCCCGGGGGCAGCTTTGGCTTGAGGGCAAGCCGGTCGGGGACCGGCTTTCCTTCGTTCCCCGGGGCGGCGACTTCGCCGTCCGGGACCGGCGCTACGCCGGCTTTCTCCGCGTGCGGGTGCGGGAGGGGAAGGCCCTTTGGGTGAACGTGGTGGAGCTCGAGACCTACCTCGAGGGCGTGCTGCCCGGGGAGATGCCGGCTTCCTTCCCCATGGAGGCGCTCAAAGCGCAGGCGGTGATCGCGCGTACCTACGCCTTGTCGCGTCTTGGAAGCCACCCCGACTACGACCTCTGCGCCAGCAGCCGCTGCCAGGTCTACCTCGGCAAGACCGAGGTAAACCCCCGTTACCGGGCGGCGATCCGGGCCACCGCCGGCCGACTCCTGGCCTACGCCGGACGGCCGGTGAAGGCCGTCTACCACGCCGACTCCGGGGGGCGCACCGCCTCGAGCGACGAGGTCTGGGGCAAGACCTACCCCTATCTGAAGACCCAGCCCGACCCCTACACCCGGGCCCGGCTCTGGCGGGTGACCCCGGAAGCGAACGCGGTCCGGGCGGCGCTAGTGCGCTTTGGCCTCGACCTCGGCCAGGTAGCCGCCTTCGAGGTGCTCGACCGCACCGAGTCCGGTCGGATCGGGGCCCTTAGGGTGAGGGGGAGCAAGGGCGAGGCCGTTCTCCGGGTGCCCGAGGTCACGAGCTTTCTCCGGGCCCTCGGCCTGCCCTCGACCCTGGCCCGGACCGAGGACGGCTGGACCTTCGTAGGCCGGGGCTCCGGCCACGGCGTCGGCCTCTCCCAGTGGGGCGCGCGGGGCCTCGCCGAGCGGGGCTACGCCTGGCGGGCGATTCTCGGGTACTACTACCCCGGCACCGTGCTCGCCCCCTATGTCGTGGAGGCCCGGCGCTAGCGGATTTTTCCGGGTTTTCCCGCGAAATGGTTGCGTTCCCCCTGTTTTTCCCGCGACTTGCGAAATCTGAGTGCAAAAGCGTAGGCTAGCCTCGTAGGGCCGGCGGGCTCGTTATGGAAAAGGTCGCGATATTTATCGACGGGAGCAATCTATACAAAGGCCTCGTGAGCGAGGTGGCCCCGGATTACCGCCTCGATTTCGTGCGTTTTATCGAGCTCCTGGTGGCCGGCCGGAAGCTGCTCCGGGCCTACTACTATAACGCCCCCCTTCCCCCCGAGGACCCCGCCGCCAAGGCCCACCAGAGCTTTCTCAACTACCTGAGGCGGGTGCCCTACGTCTCGGTCCGGCTCGGGCGGCTCGAGCGCCGGGGAGAGGGTTTTGTCGAAAAGGGCGTGGACATCCAGATCGCGGTGGACATGCTCCGGCTCGCCTACGCCCGCGCCTTCGACGTCGCCATCCTGGTCTCCGGCGACGGCGACTTCGCCGAGGTGGTGCGGGTGATCCAGGACATGGGGATGCAGGTGGAGAACACCACCTTCCACGCGCTTTCCTCCTACCGGCTCGCCCAGCAGGCGGACCGCTTTTACGCCCTCGACGACTTTCCCTGGGAAAAGCTCAA
>JALSJG010000090.1 GCA_026989475.1 Thermaceae bacterium
GATCTGGAGCTCCTCGGTGTGCCCGGTGAGGAGGAGCTCGAAAAGAAGCACGAAGAAACTCACCGCGCTCCAGACGAGCACGATCTCGGGAAAGCGCCGGCGGAGCGTCTCCACGTTCTCGCCTCCTTCACTCGTCGTACCACGCCTTCAGGTCGGTGCCGTGGCAGAAGGCGCAGAAGTTGTTGGGGAGCGTGGCGTTGAAGGCCTCGTCGTCCTCGGGATTCGCTAGCAGCCGCATCTGCGCCTGGAAGAACAGGCGGGCGTGATCCACCTCTTTCCGGGAGATGGTAGCGGCACCGCGATGGCACTCGGTGCAGGAGAAGGATCCCCCGTACTCAACCGCTTCCCCGTGGCGGGCGGTGAAGTCGGTGCCGTGGTCCTTGGGGGCGTGGCAGCGCTGGCAGCTCTTCGCTCCGGTGCGGCCGAAGGCGGTGAAGATCGCGGCGTCCACCGGGGGATGGGCTCCCTCGATCTCCGAGATCCGGTTTTTGCCGTCGTGGCAGGTGGCGCAGAAGCGGCCAAGGGAGGTTTCTTTGTGGGGCTCGAGCGCAGCGCTTGGCGCGAGGCTCGGCCAGGTCTTTCGTTCGTCGAGGGCGGTGTGGCAGGTCTCGCAGGTTGTTCCCTTGGCGCCGAGGGCGGCGAAGTGGCGTTCGTGGCTGAAGACGACCCGGTTCGCGTCTGCGGGTTCGAAGGTCCGTTCCAGGTCGAGGGGTGGGCGCCACGTGCGTTTTGGCTCGAGGCGGCCATCCTCCCACTCCACGAACTGCCCCGGTACGACCCGATTCATGAGCCACGCGGGTAGCGGGCTTTGGTCCGAGAGTCTTCGCTCGCCGGTTTCGGGGTCCACCCGTACCCAGAGATAGCCTCCGGCCCCGCTGGCGGCGGCGAGGCCCAAGAGGAAGAGCATCCAGAGCCCGAGCCGCTTCACTTGGGCACCGCCTCCCCGTAGACCTGGACCTTGACCCGGTCCCGCACCTTGAAGCCCATCAAGCTCGGGCGCTTCATCTTCCAATCGGTGATCTTGGTTTCAAAGCTTCCTTCGAAGAGGATCCGCTCTCCTTCGATGCGTGCGATCCCCGGGATCGCCACCGCTTGGGTGACGCCGTGCAGGGTGAGTTCGCCGAGCAGCTTCACCGGGCCCTTTACGGGGTCGCCCTCGATTCCGGTGAGGACCAGACAGGCCTTCGGGTATTTCTCCACCTCGAACATGCTCCGGGTGTGCTTGTCGCGGAGGGGTTCGCCGGAGTCCCAGGCGGAGAGGTCCACGCAGACTTCCCCCTCGAGGGTTCCCTTTTGGGGGTCCCAGCGGAGGGTGCCACGCACCGCCTCGTTGGTGCCCTGGAAGGCCCCCATGGGTCCGCGGGCTTGGTAGACGACCCTGCCTTTCACCTGGTAGTCGGCGGCGACGGCCAGGGCAAAGGCGAGGAGCCCTGCGAGGAACACGCGTTTCATGGTCAGCTCCTATCCTAAGAGGATGCAGCGGGCCATGGCCCGCTGCATCCCGCACGCCCGCTCAGTCGTCGTGGGGGTCCTTCAGCTCGATCTCGTAGGCGAGCAGGCTCCCCTCCTGATAGGTGCCCTTGACCTCGACCCGGTCGCCTTCCTGTACCAGGGACCAGAACTCGTCGGCGGCGAGGTCGCGATCGCTGCGGTCGTCCTCGTAGCGGGTGGCATCGTTCACGGTGACGAGCACGCCTCCAACCTCAAAGGTCCGGTTCTCCCGGTCAAGGTTCTGGACGTAGCCCTCGAGCTCGTGGGCGTACCCCTCGCCGGAGCGGTCCTCGTACCCCTCCCGCTCGATCTTCACCGCGTAGTAGGCGCCGTCCGCGTTCTGGGCGGTGGCGTCGTACTTCACCTCGACCCAGTCGCCCACGGCGAGGTCCGCGAAGGCGATCGGCCGGTCGGGATCGTCCTCCTTGACGATGGTGTGGTCATCGGCGTAGAAGTCCATCCCGGCCACGGTGAGGGTTCGCGCGTCCGGGTCGATCGCCTCGATTGGCCCCTTTGCCTCGTGGGTGGGCACGTGCTCCCCGGAGCCGCTCGGGTACTTGACCTCGACCTCGTAGGCGTGCACCAGGGTGGGGTCGCTCGCGTCCGGGGTCCCCTCCACCTCGACGTAGGCGCCCTCGACGAGCACGCCCTCGACGCGGGCGTTCGCGTAGTCCACGGTGTAGCCCACGAGCTCGAAGGTCATCTGGGTTTCGTCGAGGTTGGTGAGGGGTCCGTAGAGCTCGATCTCCACGGATTCGCCGGGGTAGTCGTGGCTGTAACCGAACTCGACCTCGCTGGCCCGCAGGGTGCCGGTTTCAAGCTTCCCCTCCACTTCGACCGGGACCCCCTCGGCAGGCGTTCCCTCGACCTGGGCGGAGGCGTAATCCACCAGGATTCCGGTGTCCGCGCCCACCTCGGTGCAATCCGCGCTCGACCAAAGCGCGAAGGTCTGCGCCGTCGTATCGAGCGCGCAGGCGAAGCCCTTGGCCTCCACGTAGCTCTCGTCCCCGGACTTGCGCTCGATGTAGCCGGCAAGGACGGTGCCGTCGGCCTCGCGCACGCCGGAGATCTCTACGAAGTCCCCGACCTTCAGGTCGGCGAGGGCCAGGGTCGTGCCGTTCTCCTCCTCGATCCGGGTGAGGGCGTCCACCCGCACCGGGGTGCCGAGGACGGTGAGCGTCGCCGTCTCGAGGTCGATCGCCTCGATCGGCCCCGTGAGCTCGATCTTAATGTCGGCGGCCTCCACCCGGACCCGGGTCCCCTGGGCTTGCCCCTGGACCTCGACCACCATGCCGGGTTTCAGCCCGCGGTCGGTGGGCTCGCCGTTTTGGGTGATCCGGGCGGAGGTGAGCTCGAGGGTCATGCCCGCGAGGGTGCCGTCGCTCGCGACCACGCCGGCGAGGACCACCGGATTTCCGTTGTCCCCCAGGTTACCCGAACAGCTCGCCAGGAATACCGCGACGAGCGTGGCCAGACCTGCCTTCCAAATGCCTTGCTTCCTCATAATCATCCCTCCACGCACGAGTGTGGAGGGAGGGAGTTAATGGGAGGTAAACGCGCTTAGACCTCGAGGGTGCCGGGGTCGGGAATGCCGATGATGTGGTAGCCGGCGTCCACGTAGACCACCTCGCCGGTGATCCCGGCGGCGAGCGGCGAGAGCAAGAAGAGCCCTAGGTTTCCGACCTCCTCCTGGCCCACGTTCCGGCGAAGCGGCGCCACCTTTTCCACGTGGTCCCAGAGCATGGTAAAGCCGGGGATGCTCCGGGCGGCGACGGTGCGCACCGGGCCGGCGCTCACCGCGTTCACCCGTACCCCCTTGGGACCGAGCTCGGCGGCGAGGTAGCGGACGCTGGCCTCCAGGGCGCTTTTTGCGATCGCCATCACGTTGTACTTGGGGACGTATTTCTCGGCGGCGTAGTAGGAGAGGGCGACGAGGCCCGCGCCCGGGTTCAGGTGGGGCTCGAGCTCCCGAGCGATCGCCACCAGCGAGTAGGCGCTCACCTCCAGCGCCTTGAGCCAGTCCTCCTTGCTGGTCTCGACGTAGCGCCCCTCCATCGCCCGCCGGGGGGCGAAGGCGATGGCGTGAACGGCGGCGTCGATCCCGCCCCACTCCTCGGCGATCGTGCGGACGACCTCGCGGAGCCGGTCCTCGTCAGTGACGTCGAGTTCATAAAGGCGGTCGGCGACCCCCTGGGTGGCCTTCTCGACGAGGGGGCGCACCCGCTCCCCCTGGTAGGTCATCGCTACCTGGGCGCCGGCCTCTTTCAGCTTCTTGCCGATGGCAAACCCCAGGCTGCGCTCGTTGGTGACCCCGAAGACCACCGCTTTTTTGCCCGAAAGGTCGATCGGAACCATGCCTCGAGTCTAGCGCACGGGGTACGCCCGCGGTCGGCCGGTTTCCGAAGATGGCGGCGCTACAAAAGTTC
>JALSJG010000091.1 GCA_026989475.1 Thermaceae bacterium
ATCGCGATGCACATCGCGATGGCGGCGCCGAAGTACGTCTCCAAGGAGGAGATCCCCGAGGAGGAGCTCGAGCGGGAGCGCGAGATCTACAAAAAGGCGGCGATCGCCGAGGGCAAGCCCGAGCCGATCGCCGAGAAGATCGCCGAGGGCCGGCTCAAAAAGTACATCCAGGAGGTCGTGCTGCTGGAGCAGCCCTTCGTCAAGGACGACAAGATCACGGTGGGCGAACTGATCCAGCAAGCGATCGCCAAGATCGGCGAGAACATCGTGGTCCGAAGGTTCTGCCGCTTCGAGCTGGGCGGCGAGTAAGGAAAGGGGCCTTTTGGCCCCTTTCCCTTTCCTCGTCGAGGGGTGGGGACGTGGCCTACAAAAGGGTGCTCCTTAAGCTCTCCGGCGAGTTTCTCGCCGGGAACGGCTTTGGCATCGCCCCCGACGCGAGCCGCAAGCTCGCCCGGGAGATCGCCGCCGCCAAGAGCGCGACCGGCACCGAGCTCGCGGTGGTGGTGGGGGCGGGGAACCTCTGGCGCGGGGCCCGCCAGGGCGTGGGAATGGACCGGGCCACCGCCGACTACATCGGCATGCTGGGCACGATCATGAACGCCCTCGCGCTCCAGGACGCCCTCGAAGCCGAGGGGCTTGAGACCCGGGTCCAGACCGCGCTCACCATCACCGAGGTGGCCGAGCCCTACATCCGCCGCCGGGCGCTGAGGCACCTGGAGAAGGGCCGGGTGGTGATCTTCGGCGGAGGTACCGGAAACCCCTTCTTCTCCACCGACACCGCCGCCGCCCTCCGGGCGCTCGAGATCGGGGCCGACGTCGTGCTCATGGCCAAGAACAAGGTGGATGGGGTCTACGACAAAGACCCGCGCAAGCACCCCGAGGCGCACCGGTTCGACCGGCTAACCTATATGGAAGTTCTTTCAAAAGGGCTCGAGGTCATGGACCCCACCGCGGTCACCCTCTGCATGGAAGCGAGCCTTCCCATCGTCGTCTTCGATATCTTCAAACCCGGGGCGCTGGTGCAGGTTTTGCGCGGGGAACGCGTTGGTACACTAATCCATAGCTGAAAGGGGGTCTCCAAGGTGGTTAAGGAGATCGTCAAAGAGGCCCAGGACCACATGGAGAAGGCGGTGGCCATCTTCCACGAACACCTGGCCGGCCTCCGCACGGGGCGCGCGAATCCCGAGCTGATCGCCCATCTGAAGATCGACTATTACGGCAGCGAGATGCCCCTCAACCAGCTCGCCTCGATCACCGCCCCCGACGCCCGCACGCTGGTGGTCCAGGCCTGGGACCAAAACGCCCTGCCGGTGATCGAGAAGGCGATCCGCGAATCCGACCTGGGTCTGAACCCGAACAATAAGGGCGATGCCCTCTACATCAACATCCCGCCCCTTACCGAGGAGCGCCGCAAGGCGCTGGTGAAGACCGCCCACCAGATGGCCGAGGAGGCCCGGATCGCGATCCGGAACGTCCGCCGTCATGCCCTCGAGAAGCTGCGCAAGTACGCCAAGGAAGTCCACATGTCCGAGGACGAGGAGCGCCGGGTCGAGGGGGAGATCCAAAAGCTCACCGACGCTTACGTCGAGAAGGTCAACGCGATGCTAGGGAAGAAGGAGTCGGAGATCCTAGGCGACTGAGATGGCCGACCCCCGCCACGTGGCCATCATCATGGACGGCAACGGCCGCTGGGCCGAGGCCCGCGGGTTGCCCCGCGCCGCCGGGCACCACGCCGGCCGGGAAGCAATCCGCCACGCGGTTCGAGCAGCGGTAAAGGAGGGGGTTCCCTGGCTCACCCTCTACGCCTTCTCCACCGAGAACTGGCGCCGCCCCAAGGAAGAGGTCCGGCTCCTCTTCGACCTCTTCGAAGAGGTACTCTGGCAGGAAACGCCCGAACTCGTAAACGAAGGGGTTCGGATCCACGTGATCGGCGAGCGGGAGGGACTCCCCGAGGGGCTCAGGACGGCGATCGAGTACGCCGAGGCCGCCTCCCGCGAGGGCCGGAGGCTCCGGCTGGTGGCGGCGCTGAACTACGGGGGCCGTCGGGAGATCCTCCGGGCGGTGGAGCACCTGGTGCGTACGGGGCTCCCGGTCAGCGAGGAGAACTTAAGAAGGGGCTTTTACCTCCCAGAGATGCCCGACCCCGACCTGATCATCCGCACCAGCGGCGAGCTCAGGGTCTCGAACTTTCTGCTGTGGCAAGCGGCCTACGCCGAGCTTTGGGTGACCGAGAAGTACTGGCCCGACTTTCGCGAGGAGGACTTTGTCGAAGCCGTCCGCGCCTACCGAACCCGGGAACGGCGCTTTGGGGGAATCCCTCAGCGCCAGGGTTAAGACCGCCCTCGGCGGGCTGGTCATCATCGCGCTCGCCATCGCGGTGGGCTGGCCCTTGCTACTTCCCTTCCTGGCCGCTTTGGTCTGGCTCGCCGCGGGCGAGCTCCACCGGATGTTCCAAAACCGCGGGGTGGAGCTGAACCTCTGGGCCCTGCGCATCGGAGGGGTGCTCTTTCTCCTCGCTTCCCTCCCCCAGCTCGAGAACGTCGGCCACTACACCGGGGTGCCCTGGCGGGAGATCACGCTTGGGCTTTTCCTCTTTTACCTGCTCGTCTACGAACTCTTCACCCGCCGGGAAGTAGAGCGGGCGGTTTACACCGCCTTCGGCTTCCTCTACCTGCCCTGGACGCTCGGGTACGCCCTCCTCCTCCGCTACGCCCCGGACGGCAACGTCGGCGCCTGGACGCTGACCCTGCCGGTGATCGCCACTTTCGCCACCGACATCGGTGCCTTCTTTGTGGGTACGAAGTGGGGGCGCCACAAGATCGCCCCCAAGATCAGCCCCTCGAAGACGCTGGAGGGGACGATCGGGGGGATTCTTGCCTCGTTCGCGGCGCTTTTCTTCTATACCGCCTTGGTCCACCGAGCGTTTCCCTTCGGGTGGGTGGAGCTTTTGCTGGTGAGCTTCTTGATCTCGCTCGCCGCCCAGCTTGGGGACCTCACCGAGTCGATGTTGAAAAGGCATACGGGGGTCAAGGACTCCGGGAACCTCCTGCCCGGTCACGGGGGCGTGCTCGACCGGCTCGATAGCCTGATCTTCTCGCTGCCGGTGACCTACTACCTCTGGGAGCTCTTCGGCAAATGAGGATCGTTGTCCTCGGTTCCACCGGTTCGATCGGGACCCAAACGCTGGATGTCGCGCGCTGGCGGGGTTTCCGGGTGGTGGGGCTTGCCGCCGGGAAGAACGCCCGGGTCCTCGGCGAGCAGATCCGAAAGTTCTCCCCGGAGATCGTCTACGCCCAGGAGGAAGCCCGGGCCGAGCTCGAAGACGCCTTTCCGGGCCTCCGCTGGGCCGAGCGACCGGAGGAGGTCGCCGCCTACCCCGCCGAGGCGGCGGTGGCAGCGATTCCCGGGCTCGCCGGACTCGGCCCCACCCGGGAGGCGGTAAAAAGCGGCAAGCGGGTAGCGCTTGCCAACAAGGAAGCGATGGTCGCCGCCGGGCCCCTGATCTGGGCGCTCGCCGAAGAAAGCGGGGCCGAACTCATGCCCGTCGATTCCGAGCACTCGGCGCTCTTTCAGGCGATGCGGGAAGAGCCAAGGGAGGCGATCGCCGAGCTCATCCTCACCGCCTCGGGCGGGCCCTTTTTGAAAGAACCCGAGGACCTCTCGAAGGTCACCCCGGAGATGGCCCTTCGCCATCCCCGCTGGCGGATGGGTAAAAAGGTGACGGTGGACTCCGCGACGCTTTTCAATAAGGGCCTCGAGGTGCTCGAGGCCAAGGAGTTCTTCCGCATCCCGCTTGAGAAGATCCGGGTCCTGGTGCACCCCGAGGCCTACATCCACG
>JALSJG010000092.1 GCA_026989475.1 Thermaceae bacterium
GGTCGCCTCCTGCCTCCATCTTAGGGGTTTGTGGCCCTGGACACCGGCGGATCGCGGGGCGTGTGGTTATACTGTGCAACACGCCGGGAGGGGTATGAAACTTACCGATCGCTACGGCCGTCGCATCAAGGACCTGCGCATCTCGGTCACCCCGAGGTGCAACTTCCACTGCGTCTACTGCCACCCCCTGGGGCTTGAGATGACCGATCCTCCGGGGACGGTAAGCGTCGCCGACGTGGCCCACTTCGTGCGCGCGGGGGTGATCCTCGGGGCGGAGAGCGTGCGCTTTACCGGGGGCGAGCCGCTGGTGCGCAAGGAGCTCCCCGAGATGATCGCCGCCGCCCGGGAGGCGGGGGTGGAGGACATCGCCGTCACCACGAACGCCACCTTGTTGAAAAGGCGCCTTCCCGAGCTGCTCGAAGCCGGGCTCAAGAGGATCAACATCTCGCTGGACGCCCGCGACCCTGAGGTTTTCCGCCGGCTTACCCGGGGCGGGGAGATCGAGAAGGTCTGGGAGGGGATCGAGGCCGCGCTCGAAGCGGGGCTCCACCCGGTGAAGCTGAACGCGGTGGTGATCCGCGGGGAGAACGATGGCGAGATCGTGCCGCTCGCCGAGCTCACCCTCAAGCGGCCGTTGCACATGCGCTACATCGAGTACATGCACTTAAACAACGCGCCCTTCGAAGAGTACCGCGCCCAGTTCGTTCCCGGTAGCGAGACCCGGCAAAGGATCGAGGAGGCGTTCGGCCCCCTCGAGCCCGTGCCCACCGACCCCTCTTCCCCGGCGCGGGTCTTTCGGATTCCGGGGGCGATGGGGACGCTCGGCTTCATCAATCCGGTCTCCGAGCCCTTCTGCACGAACTGCTCGCGGCTTCGCCTGACCTCGGACAAAAAGCTCAGGCCGTGTTTGCTGACGGAGCTCGAGCTCGACATCGCCTGGGCCTTCGAGGCGGAAAATCCAGTCGAGGCCCTCTTGGATGCGATCTTGATGGGCACCGACCAAAAGCCTGCCTTCGGCAACACCCTCCCGACCAAGCGGCAGCGGGTCATGCTGGGCATCGGCGGTTAGTAGCATAGGGTCGGCATGGGCGCTTTTCGTTCGGTCGCGTGGCGGGGGGATCGGCTCGTCCTTCTGGATCAGCGGCGGCTTCCCGGAGCGAAGGTTTACCTGGAGCTGAGCACCGCTGCCGAAGTGGCCGAGGCGATCCGCGAGATGGCGGTCCGGGGGGCGCCGGCGATCGGGGCGGCCGCCGCCTATGGCATCGCCCTGGCCGCGCTTCGCGGCGAGGACCTGTCCCAGGCTGACCAAGTGCTCCGGGCCTCCCGCCCCACCGCGGTCAACCTCTTTTGGGCGCTCGATCGCATGAGGAGGATCTGGGAGGGGTTTCAAGGAAGTCCGGAAGCGCTTGCGCGTAGGCTCGTCGAGGAGGCCGAGCGGATCGCCGAGGAGGACGTTTTGGCCAACAAGGCCATCGGCCAAAACGCCCTCTCCCTCATCCCCGACGAGGCCAGGATCCTCCACCACTGCAACACCGGCTCCCTCGCCACGGTGGACTACGGCACCGCGCTCGGCATCATTCGCATGGCCCACGAGGCGGGCAAAAAGGTCCACGCCTTCCTCGACGAGACCCGGCCCCGGCTCCAGGGGGCGCGGCTTTCCGCCTTCGAGATGAACGAGCTCGGCATCCCCCATACGGTGATCGTGGACGGGGCCAGCGGCCACGTGATGAAGACCTTCGGCATCGACCTGGTGGTGGTGGGCGCCGACCGCATCGCGAAAAACGGCGACACCGCCAACAAGATCGGCACCTACAACCTCGCGATCGCCGCCCGTTACCACGGCATCCCCTTCTACGTCGCCGCCCCCACCAGCACGATCGACCTAAAGACCAAGACCGGGGCTGAGATCCCGATCGAGGAGCGCGCTCCTGAGGAGGTCGCCTACTGCGGGCCGGTGCGGGTGGTGCCCGAGGGGAGCCCGGTCTACAACCCCGCCTTCGACGTCACCCCGGCGGAGCTGATCACCGCCATCATCACCGAGGTGGGAATCGCCTACCCGCCCTATGAGGAAAGCCTGCCGGCGCTGGTGGAAAAAGCCCGGGAAGACCGCCCATGAGCCGGGAAGGCTGGATCCTGCGCGGTAGCAACTCGACCTGGGCCCCGGTTCCCGTGCCCCCAGGGGCGAGCCCCGCTCGCTTGCAGAACCTGGGTCAGGGCCGCTAGGATAGGGCTTGCTGCCCCGAAGGGGGCCAAGGGAGGACTATGGCGAAGAGCGCACGCACCCCATCCGCGATGAAGCGGCACCGCCAGTCGCTAAAGCGGCGGGCCCGCAACCGGGCGAAGAAGTCCATGATCAGGACCTTCAGCAAGAAGGCGGTGGCCGCCGCCGAGGCCGGCGACAAGGAAAAGGCCCTTAAGTACATGCGGGTGGCCGAGAGCCTGATCGACAAGGCGGCCAAGGGTTCGACCCTGCACTGGCGGGCGGCCGCGCGGAAGAAGTCGCGGCTGATGCAAAAGCTCCATAAGCTCCTCGGGAGCCTCAAGGCCTAGGGAGGCGAGCGATGGGCAAGGGCGACCGCAGGACGAGGCGCGGCAAGCTCTGGCGCGGGACCTACGGCAAGTACCGGCCGCGGAAGAAGAAGTAGGCCCCTGCTAGGTGCACGGGCCACGCGCCCCGTGGGCTCGGGGGGTTTTTTGTCGACATTCTTGACAGCAAGCCGTTTCTAGTTTAGAATGAAACCCTCCAAAAGGGGGTGTTTGGAGGATGTTGAGGCTTGGAAGCGGCTTACGTTGCTTATCAGCCTGATCGGCATCCTTAGCGCGTTTTCCTACGGTTTTGCCAACTACACGGTGTGCAGCCCCTGGCATTGTTCAAATGCCGGGAGCGTATGCACTTACGTTTCGGGCTACTGCGAGTCCGGGGGTTATAGCTGCGAATCAAACTGGGTCGTATGGATCTGCCGTCGCACGTGCAGCGAGTACGACGACCAGGGTCGTTGGATCCGCGACTATACCGAGGTTGACGATCGGGCGACGTTCAACGGCTGCTGTGTGTTTGTATCAGGCGGGTCGGCTCACGGGTGTACTTGACGCCCGGGGACCCGCCTTCCGGATACTGTGGGGGGTAGAAATGCGCATGCGGTTGGGAGCGCTTTGGGGTGCGGTCCTCCTCGGCGCGCTGGGATCCGCACCGGCCTATTCGATCCCCGTGGATTGCTCGCCCATCCGTACGCTCTGGACGCCGGTGGGGATCTATCGGGACTCGGGGCTCGGCCTTTCGTACCGCGCCGAGTCGAGGGAGTATCGGTGCGTGTACGGGGAGGCCCGGGAGCGGGTCGAGGTCCGGGTTGAGGACAGCCGGGCCGTCTACCTTGGCCTGCCGGAGGGCGTTTGGCTTTTTCGCTATCCCGGAAGTGCGATGGTGCTCTTCGTCCGCGAGGGGGTGGGCGAGGAAGGTCGGGCCTTCGCCGAGTCCATGCTTGCGAAGGGAGCGGTGGATCTGCTCCTGATCCATCGAGGGGTGCAGCTTTCGCCAAGCGCGGTGCAAGGGGCCCGGTTGGTGTTGCGCCTTGAACCAGGTGGTCATGCGCTGAGCTTGGCGGGCGGAAGGTTTCCCTTATACCGCCTGGAAACGATCCTCGACGAGCTGGACGCCGGTCTACGGTTCTCCGAACGCTAGCGAGGTCCCTTCCCCCAGGGCTCGAGCACAATCCGCCCTTCCTTAACCACCGCCCGCTCCGGGCCCTTGCCGGAAAACCCCTCCTCCGGCGCCCGGGCGACGAGGTCCGCGATCCTTAGCTGCTTGGCCTCGATCTTAA
>JALSJG010000093.1 GCA_026989475.1 Thermaceae bacterium
CCACCAACGGCACCCGGGCCGCCCACCGGGCGGCGGATCGCGCCCGGAAGGTGGCGCTTGGTTCGCTTTGGAACCTCTCCGCCGTCGCCCGCTGGGCCCGGGAGAAGGACCCTCTCCTCCTCCTCGCCGCCGGCAAGGAGGGGCACCCAGGCCTCGACGACGCCTACGTGCTCGGGGCGCTCGTGGAAAAACTTGGTGGCGTGGAGGAAGACGGGAGCCGCACCGCGCACGCCCTCTTCCAGAGCTTCCAAAGTCCACTAGCTGCGCTCCAGGCCTCCGCCGCCGCCCGCGCGCTCCAGGGGGTAGGGCTCGATGCCGACGTCCGGGCGGCCGCCGAGGCCGACCGCAGCCAGGTCGTCCCCGTGCTCGAGCGGCGCGAGGGCCCTTACCTCGTCTTCAGGCGTAGCGGGTCTTGAGCAAAAGCGCCCGCTCCGCGAGCTCAGGGAGCCTCGCGAGCTCAGGCCCGGGGTCAAAGCCCCGGTCCACCAGGTAGGGCACCACCACCTCGGTGGGCAGGTTCCCCACGAGCTCGTCCCCGGCGAAGGGGCAACCCCCCACCCCGCCGAGCGCCCCCTCCAGCCAGCGCACCCCGGCGGAGAGCACCGCGTCCACCTTGGCTCGAACCTCCCCGGGGTCGGGGCGGCTATGAAGGTGGGCACCGATCCCCTCGCTCCCAAACGCCCGCACCACCCGCTCGAGCACCGAAAAAACCCGCTCGGGATCCGCCACTCCGTAGGTGTCGGCGAGGGCGATCTCCCGCACCCCGAACTCCCGGATCCGGGCGACGAACGCCACCAGCTGCTCCTCGCTCCAGGGGTCGCCGTAGGGGTTCCCAAACCCCATCGAGACGTAGACCACCAGGTCGAGCCGCCCCTTGGTGAGCTCCACGAGCCGCCGGAGCACCTCCCAGGACTCCCGGATCGAGCGGCCGGTGTTCCGCCGCTGGAAGGTGTCGCTGATCGAGAAGGGATAGCCCACCGCGGTGAGGTGCTTGGCCGAACGCGCCCGGAGCACCCCCTTTTCGTTGGCCACGATCGCGAGATAGGTCCGTCCCTCGGGCGGCGGTAGCCGGGAAAGCACCTCGGCGGCGTCCCGCATCTGGGGCACCGCCTTGGGGGAGACGAAGCTGGTGAGGTCGAGGTGGCGAAAACCCGCATCGATCAGCGCCTTCAAAAAGGCGACCTTTTCCCCGGTGGGGATGAACCGGCCAAGCCCCTGCCAGGCGTCCCGCGGGCACTCGACGTAGCGGATCGGCAGCCCCTCGAACATCCCTACCCCCTAGACCTGGAAGACTCCGGTCTTGAACTCGGGCCGCTCGGGGTTCAAGGCCGCGAGCGCAAGGCTTTGAATCAACCACTCGCGGGTCTCGTGGGGGAAGATCACCTCGTCCACCCAGAGCCGGGCGGCGGCGTAGCGCACGTCCAGCTGCTCGTCGTAGCGGCGCTTGATCTCCTCGTAGAGCTCGGTGAGCTCCTCGTCGGTAGGCTCCTGCCCCCGCGACGCGAGCGCCCGGAGCTGGAGGTCGAGCAAGGTCTTCGCCGCCTGAGCCCCGCCCATCACCGCGTACTTGGCGCTGGGCCAGGCGTAGATGAAGCGGGGGGCGTAGGCCTTTCCCGCCATCGCGTAGTTGCCGGCACCGAAGGAGCCCCCCAAAATCACGGTGAGCTTGGGCACCACCGAGTTGCTCACCGCGTTCACCATCTTGGCCCCGCGCCGGATGATCCCGGCGTGCTCCGCGTCCCGCCCCACCATGAAACCGGTGACGTCCTGGAGGAAGACGAGGGGGATGAACATCTGGTTGGCCTCGAGGATGAACCGTGCCGCCTTGTCCGCCGCCTCCGGGTAGATTACCCCGCCCACCTCGATCTTCTCCCGCTTCTTGATGATGAGCCGCTGATTGGCCACGATCGCCACCGGGTAGCCCCCGATCCGGGCGTATCCGGTGACGATGGTCTCGCCCCAGCCCGGCCGGTACTCGAGAAAGCGGGAACCGTCCACGATCCGGGCGATCACCTCGCGGACGTCGTAAGGCCGCTCCCCCGTGGGGCTCACGAGGCCGTAGAGGTCCTCGGGGTCGTGGGCCGGGGGCTCCGGCAAGGTGCGGTTTTTCGCCCAAGGGGCAAGCCCACGCTCGGCGTAGAGCGCCGCCACCTCGCGCACCCGGCGGAGCGCCGACGCGTCGTCGGGCTCGTAGAAATCCACCGTGCCCGAGACCTCCGCGTGCATCCGGGCGCCGCCGAGCTCGTCCGAGCTCACCTCCTGCCCGATCGCCGCCTTGACGAGCGCCGGCCCCGCGAGATAGAGCCCCGAGCCCTCGGTCATGATGAGGACGTCGGTCATGACCGGCAGGTAGGCGCCGCCGGCGACGCAGTTCCCCATGATCGCGCTGATCTGGGGGATGCCGAGCGCGCTCATGCGGGCGTTCAGGTAGAAGATCCGCCCGAAGTCGTCCTGATCAGGAAAAACCTCGTCTTGAAGGGGGAGGAAGACCCCCGATGAGTCCACCAGGTAGATCGTGGGGATGCGGTTTTCCAGCGCGATCGTCTGGGCCCGGATCACCTTCTTGGCGGTGACCGGGAAGAACGCCCCCGCCTTCACGGTGGCGTCGTTGGCGATGATCATCCAGTCCCGCCCGGCGACCCGTCCCACGCCGGCGACCACGCCGCCCGAGGGCGCCCCGCCCCACTCCTCGTACATGCCGTATCCGGCCAGGGTCAAAAGCTCGTAAAACCGCGCCCCCGGGTCCAAAAGCCGCTCAATCCGCTCCCGGGCGGTGAGGCGTCCCTTTTGGTGTTGCCGCTCGATCGCGCGATCGCCGCCCCCCTTTCGCACCTCGGCGAGCACCTGGCGGAAGGCGGTGATCCGCTCGACCCACGCGCTCTTGTTCCGATTGAACTCGGGTGAAGTACGCTCGTCGTCGGTGATGCGCGTCCTGAACATGGCGGCTCCCTTGCCCCCAAGAATACCGGATACGAGGGCTACCAGCGAAAAAACGTTAGACCCTTAGGATAAGGGCGGCAGCCGCGGTCTTCCACCCCTTAGCGGATCGCTACGACCCGGCCGCTCTTTTTGAGCGAGCTCTGGACCTTATACGCTCCGTACGCTCGGGTGAAACCATGAAGGCGGAAATCCTCATCGAATGGCCCAAGGGGACCCGTACCCGCTGGGAGAAGGTGGAAGGGCGCTTCGTCCGCCTGGAGGAGGACGCCCCGGCCCCGGTCAACTACGGCTTCATCCCCGGCACCCAAAACCCCGCCGACGGCTCCGAGCTCGACGCCGTCCTCCTCGGCCCGCCGGTGCCCGCCGGGAAACGGGTGCGGGCGGCAGTGGTGGGGGCGGTGGCCCTCGCCGACGGCGACCACAAGCTGGTCCTGGCCCGGGACGGAAAACCCCCAAGCGAAGAGGAGATCCGAACCCTGCTCGCCTGGTTCCCCCGGGAGCGCACCCCCCGTCTGCTTTCCGCCGAAGAAGCCCATGCCCTTCTCCTCGGTATGCTGAGGACGGAGGGAGGGAACGATGGCGATCGCTAACGCGGAAGTACCCCTGGGATCCCCGGCGCCGGACTTTGCCCTTAGGGACGTCCGCACCGGGAAGCTGGTAAGAAAGGCGG
>JALSJG010000094.1 GCA_026989475.1 Thermaceae bacterium
GAGCGTGGTCGCCGAGCGCGAAGGGGGATAAGGCGCGGTGGTGGCCGCGATGCACTTCGTCCGGGTGGTGACGATCCTCCTGGTCGCGCCCTGGATCGCGCTTAATCGAGCAGGCCCAGCGCCTTGAGCCGGGGGCGGGCGTAGAAGAGGGTGAGGGCGGTGGGGCCGTCCTCGATGGCGCCGGCCTCGAGTTTTTGATAGAGCTCGGCTAAGGGAAGCTCAAGCGGGGTCAAAAGCTCCGAGCGCTCGGGCTCGGGCTCGGCCACCCGCCGGGCCCCGAGCGCGAGGAACGGTCGGAAGACCACCGCGTTGAAGGAGGGCTGGGGGTGGAAGGGGGGTAGGGCAAAGAGCGTATCCACCTCGGCCCCGACCTCCTCTTTGAGCTCGCGCCGGGCGGCTTCCTCCGGCGCTTCGCCTTCGTCCACCTTCCCGGCCGGGACCTCGAGCAAGAACTTCCCCGTGGGGTGGCGGTACTGGCGGACCAGGAAGGCGGTCTTTTCAGGGGTCACGGGGAGTACGAAGACTGCCTCGACCGGCCCCGGCCGGTAGATGTAGGTGATCTCCGCGCCGGCGTGGGTAAGGAGCCGTTCCTTGACGATACGGACCGGCTCAGTGACCAGATCCTCCAGGGAGAGGCGCTTCCAGGGCTTCATTCGCCCTTTAGCATAATGAAAAAATGCGCTTTCTCCTCACCGCCGACCCCGGCCTCGAGGACGTCACCCTGGACGAGCTCCGGGAGCGGGGGCTCTCCGGCGAGGCCCGGCCTTACGGCTACGGCGGACTGCTCTTTGCCGAGGCGCCGGAGGCCGCGCCGCTTTTTGCCCTGCGCTCGGTGCACCACGTGGTGCGGTTTTTGGGGCACGCGCACCTGAGCGCGCCCACGCTGGAGGCGGCGCTTGGGGCGCTCTCCCGGTTTTCGCTCCCCGGGCTTGGTCCCGGGGTGCGCTTTGCGGTACGGGTTTACCGGCGGGGGAAGCACGATTTTAAAAGCCCCGAGCTCGAGCGCGCCTACGGGGCGGTCCTGGTCGAGCGCTACCGGGCGCCGGTCGACCTCGAGCGCCCCGAGCTCCGGGTCCGGGTGGACCTCTTCGAGGACGCCCTCTTCCTCGGGATCCAGCTCACCGACCGCGCCCTCTCCCTTCGCTACCCCAAGGTCTACGCGCCTCCGGCCTCGCTCAAGACCAGTGTAGCCTTCGGCCTTCTGCACCTCCTTGGGGCTCGGCGCGGGCGCTTGTTCGACGCCTTCACCGGCTCGGGCACGATCGCGATCGAGGCCGCCCAGGCATTCCCCGGGCTCGAGGTCTTGGGGATCGACAAAAACCCCAAAGCGGTTCTGGGCGCCCGGGAAAACGCCCGCGCCGCCGGCGTGGCAGAGCGGGTGCACTTTGCGCGGGGCGACGCCCGCCGCCTTAGCGAGGCCTTCGGGGAGGGAAGTTTCGAGTTCGTGGTGGCGAACCCCCCTTACGGCAAGCGCCTCGGCCGCTCCGAAAACCTCTTCCGCCTTTACCTCGAGTTCTTCGCCGAGGCCCGCCGGGTGCTCCGTCCCGGGGGGAGGCTCGGCTTCCTGGTCCTGAAGCGGGGCTGGGTGGATCGGATCGCGCGGCGGGTCGGAGGCTATCGCCTCTTGCGCCGCCGGGTTTTGGAGATCGGCGGGCTTTATCCCGGTTACTTCGTTTTCGAGCGGAGCTCCGATTAACGCCGCGTTTACCTACGGGAGCCAGAACCGGGCGTGTTCGGCGGCAGCCTCGCCAGCCATGGAACCCCGGAGCTCCTGATTCTCTGATTCTCTTAAAAGGGAGGGAGGGCGAGCTATTGCTCGCCCCACCGGGCGAAGCCCCGATCCAGATCTACCTTCGGGGCGGGAAGGTGGTCTGCGCCCGGGAGGGGGCGGCCCCCTCGGGTGGGCCCAGCTCGTGACCCGGCTCGCGGAGCTCTACCAAGCCCCCGAGGTGGTCTTTCCCTTCCAGCGGGGGGTTTGCCCCCCGCGCTGCCCCAACGTGCTCGACCGGCCGGCGGACCGACTGGTGCTCGAGACGATGGAGCTCAACCCTCCTTCTTGAGGGCGTCCCGGATCTCCCTGAGGAGCTTGACCTCCTCCGGCGGCTCGGGGGGCGGCGCGGGTTCGGACTTTTCCTCTTCTTTCTTCCGCATCTGGTTCACCGCCTTCACCACCAGGAAGATGGCGAAGGCGATGATCAGGAAGTTGATGACCTCGTTGACCCAAAGCCCCCAGGCGAGCACGGTGGCGCCCGCTTCCTGCGCCGCCTTCAGGGTGGGGTAGGGGCCGGGCTCGGTGCCGGCCTTGAGCAGGATGTAGAGGTTGG
>JALSJG010000095.1 GCA_026989475.1 Thermaceae bacterium
AACCGCCGTTCACCCCGTGGCCGCCGGGCATGACCGCGAGCTTGACCTTGCCCGCGACCTTGGGGCATTTTTCGGGGTCGTCGAGCTGGGGGAGCATCCACCAGTAGGTGACCATGCTCCAGGCTCCTCCCTGGCACATCACCCGGTAGGTGTCGTCGAGGTTCGCGTTCAGGGCCCCTTTCTGGGCGGCCTCGCGGATGTTCTTGACGTAGAGGCTGAGGGCCTTTTTCCCCTCGGGGCTATCCAGGGTGACGTTCCAGTGGGCGTCGGCGTAGTCGCCGCCGGCCCCGAAGAGGTAGTTGGAGAACTCCATAAAGTTAGGATCGCCCCGCTGGCCCTGCATCGCAGCCCCGGCGACGCCGGCGTTTTGCTTCATGAAGAGGCTGATCTGAACGTACTCCTCGAGCGTAGTCGGCACCTTCAGCTCTTTGCCGAAGCGCTCCCGGTACCTGGCCTTGAGCTCGGGGTCTTCGAGCAGATCGGTGCGGTAGATCAACCCCATCGCGTAGTTGTACATGGGGATCATGTAGAGCTTGCCATCGTAATAGCCGACCAGGTCGAGCATCGAGGGGAGGTAGGGGGAGAGGTCGAAGCCCGAGCGCTTGACGTAGGGCTCGAGCGGTTCCAGCCAGCCCGCCGCCGGGAACTCGCCGGCCCAGAGGAAGTCGACCTGGAGGAAGTCGTAGGCCGACTCGGGGGCGAGGAGCTGAGAGACCAGTTTGTCGTGCATCGCGCCGTACTGGACGATCTCGAACTCGACCTTGATCCCGGTCTTTTTTTCGAAGTCCGGGAGCAGCTTCTGGATGATATGGGTCTCGGGCACGTCTTCCATCAGCGCCCGGAGCACGACCTGCGCCTGGGCCAGCCCCAGGACCAGCGTTGCCGCCAAAAACCACCGCCATGCCTTCACCGAAACCACCTCCCTACTTGATCGCGCCGAAGGTGAGCCCCTCGACCAGGTAGCGGTCCACCGCCCGGGCGAGGAGCAGCACCGGCAGCACCGAGAGCACCACCCCGGCGGACACCTTGGCGAAGAGCACCCCTCGCTGGGTCATCAGCGCGGCCAGGGCCACCGGGATCGTCTGGGTATCCCGGCCGGTGAGCAAGAGGGCGAAGAGGAACTCGTTCCAGGCCAGGATGAAGCCGAGCACGCCGGCGGCGAAGAGACCGGGGGCGGAGAGCGGCAGTACGACCCGCAGGAAGACCGCGGCGGGGCTCGCCCCGTCCACCAACGCGGCCTCCTCGAGCTCCCGGGGTAACCCCTGGAAAAACCCCATCAAAAGCCAGCTCATGAAGGGAAGGGCGAAGGCGAGGTAGGCGAGCACCAGTCCGGGGTAGGTATTGGTCAGGCCCGCCGCCCGGAAAAGGGCGAAAAGCGGCAGCGCCAGCACGATCGGGGGCAGCATCTGGGTGGCCAGGACCGAGAAGCGAAGCGCCGTCCCGCCGGTGCGGTAGCGGGCCATGGCGTAGCCCAGCATGGCCGCGAGGGGGAGGCCCACGGCCACCGTCGCCCCGGCGACCACCAGGCTGTTCTTGAAGGCCCTGCCAAAGGGGCCGGTGAGCATCGCCTGGAAGTTCTCGAGCGTCCAGGGGCCCCATTCCGGCGGCAGCGCGTAAGCCCGCCCCTCGGGGAGGAGGGCGGTGCGGAGCGTCCAGAGGAGGGGCAAAAGGAAGTAAAGGCTCACCAGGAGGAGCAGGAGGGTGGTGACCCGGGTGGCGAGGATCCGCTGCCGCCGCATCGTTCCCCCTAGAAGATCCAGGCGCCGCCGTTTACCTCGATCGCCTCCCCGGTGATGAAGTCGGAGTCGGGGCCGGCGAGGAAGGCGACCACCCCGGCGACGTCCTCGGGGCGCTCGAGCCGGCCGAGGGGGGTCTGGCGGATGTAGTCGGCGACCACCTCCTCCGGGGTGATGCCCCTTAGCTCGGCTTCCCACTGGACCTCGCGCTCCTGCATCGAGGTCCGGACGAAGCCCGGGTTCACCGCGTTGACGGTGAGCTTAAAAGGCGCGAGCTCCTTGGCCGCGGCCTGCACCAGGCCGAGGACGGCGAACTTCGAGGCCGAGTAGTGGGCGAGCAGGGGCGCGGCCTGGCGCGCCGCCATGCTGGCGGTGGCGATCAGCTTGCCGCGAAGCTCGCTGCCGGGGATGGGGTCCTGGTCCTTCATCCGCCGGGCGAAGGTCTGGAGGGTGTAGAAGACCCCTTTGGCGTTGACCGCGAAGTTAAAGTCCCAGTCCTCGTCGGTGAGCTCGAGGAAGGGCTGCATCGTGCTCACCCCGGCGTTCGCCACCACCACGTCCACCCGCCCGTCCTCGGCGTAGGCGGCGTCGCGGGCGGCCTCGAGGTGCTCCCGCTTGGTGACGTCCACCTTGAAGGGGCGGGCCTTGCCCCCGGCGGCCTCGATCTCGCCGGCGACCCGGGTCGCGGCCTCGAGCTCGAGGTCGGTCACCCACACCTTTGCCCCGTCGCGGGCGAGCCTTTTCGCGATGGCCTCGCCGATGCCGCTTCCCGCTCCGGTGACGAGCGCGATCCTGCCCTCAAGCATGCTTCACCTCCAGCCTCGGGTAGAGGTCCACGAGCCGCTCGTAGGTCTCGCGGAAGACGCCGTAGAGCAGGTCGTAGACCCGGGTCCAATGGGGGTCGGGCTCGGTGACCCCGGCCGGGGTCGCGACTGCCTTGATGTGGGCGTAGTCCCACATGCCCGCCACCACCCCGGCGAGGAAGGCGGTGCCGTAGGCGCTTCCCGCCGCGCCGGTTTCCAGGTAGTAGACCGGCTCGCCGAGGACGCTCGCGGTGATCTTCCGCCAAAGGGGGCTTTTTGCCCCGCCGTCCATGACGTAAAAGCGCCGGATCGCGTGGCCCCGCGCCTTGAGGACCTCGACGTGGTGGCGGAAGGCGTAGGCCACCGCCTCGAGCAGGGCGCGGTAGAGGTGGGCGGGGCCGTGGGCCAGGGTGAGCCCGAGGATCGTGCCCCGGGCGTGGGGGTCGTGGATCGGGGTCTTCTCGCCGAGGAAGTAGGGGAGGACGACCAAGCCCTCGCTCCCCGCGGGCACCTCCTCGGCCGCCCGGTCGAGCTCGGCGTAGGAAGCCCCGGGCGCGAAGTTTTGCCTGAACCACTTAATGAGCGAGCCTGAGGTGGCCATGCAGCCGTTGATCACGTAGCGGCCGGGGACGTCGTGGTAGTCGATGAAGAGCTCGGGTAGGGGGGCGAAGGTGGGGGCGACGTAGAGGAAGTCGCCGGCGCCGCCGAACTTGAGTACCGCCTCGCCTTCTTCCAGGAGCCCCGCCGCCAGCGCGGCGGCGATGTGGTCGGCGCTGCCGGCGGTGAGGGGGGTGCCGGGGGCGAGGGGGACCTCCGGGCTTTGCACCTCGCCCACCACCTCCTGGGGAAAGCGGACGGGGCGGAGGACGCGGGCGTCGAGGCCGATGAGCTCGAGCAACTCCCCGAGCCAGCGCCTTTCCTTCTCGCTCCAAAGCGCGCTTTCGAGCGCCCAGTTCGCCTCCAGGTACTCGGGGCCCCGTCCGCCGAGGAGCCAGGTCACGTACTCGTAGGAACCGGAAAGCCGG
>JALSJG010000096.1 GCA_026989475.1 Thermaceae bacterium
CGGAGGAAGGAAAGCTCGAGGTCAAGAGCCCCTTCAAGGAAGCCGCCCCGGCCGGGGGGGCCCCACCTCCGGCACCCGCCGGTGCCCCCCGGGCGGGTACGAACAAGTACGGCCGGGTGCTCGCGGTGCCGGCGGCCCGGAAGCTCGCCCGCGAGCTAGGGATCGCGATCGAGGAGGTGCCGGGCTCGGGGCCCGCGGGGCGGGTCCGGGTGGAGGACGTCCGCCGCTGGGCCGAGTCCCGCGCCGCTGCCCCGGCCGAGGCGCCCGCGGCCGCCCGAGCCCCCGCCGGCTTCCCGCCGCCGGTCGCCTACAAGACCCCTTCGGGCTACGAGGCCCTGGAGGAGCGAAAGCCCCTACGGGGCCTTCGCCGGGTGATCGCCCAGCAGATGGTGGCGAGCCACCTCTACACCGTGCGCACCCTTACCGTGGACGAGCTCGACGCCACCGAGCTCGTCCGCCTACGGGAGACCTTAAAGCCCGACGCCGAGGCCACGGGGGTTAAGCTTTCCTACCTGCCCTTCATCTTCAAGGCGGTGGTCCAGGCGCTTAAGAAGTACCCGGTCTTGAACACCAGCCTGGACGAGGAAAAACAGGAGATCGTCTTCAAGAAGTACTACCACCTTGGGATGGCGGTGGCCACCGAGGCGGGCCTGGTGGTTCCGGTGATCAAGGACGTGGACAAGAAGACCGTGCTCGAGCTCGCTCGAGAAGCCCGCGAACTCGCGGAGAGGGCCCGCGCCGGCAAGCTCGCCCCCGAGGACGTCACCGGCTCCACCTTCTCGATCACCAACATCGGCTCGATCGGAGCGCTCTTCTCCTTCCCCATCATCAACGTTCCGGACGCCGCCATCCTTGGCGTGCACACGATCCAAGATCGCCCGGTGGTCAAGGACGGCGCGATCGTGGTGCGCAAGATGATGTACCTCTCGCTCTCCTTCGACCACCGGCTGGTGGACGGCGCCGAGGCCGCGATGTTCCTGCGCGAGATCATCCGACTCCTGGAATCCCCGGGACGGCTCATGCTGGAGATGCGCTAAAAACCATGAAGGAATACGACCTGATCGTGATCGGCACCGGCCCCGGCGGCTACCACGCCGCCATCCGGGCCGCCCAGCTCGGCCTTAAGACGCTGGCGGTGGAGAAAGGCGAGGTCGGCGGAGTATGCCTGAACGTCGGCTGCATCCCCACCAAGGCCCTGCTCCACGCGGCCAAGGTGAAAAGGCTCGCGAGATCGGCGGCCGAATTCGGCCTTACCCTAAAGGAGGAAGGGCTCGACCTTGCCAAACTCGCCGCCTGGCGCGACCAGGTGACGAAGAAGCTCACCGGCGGGGTCGAGTTCCTTTTTAAAGGCAACGGGGTTGAGCTGGTTCGCGGCGAAGCCAAGATCCTCTCGCCCCGGGAGATCGAGGTGGGAGGCGAACGCTACCGGGCCAAGCGCCTAGTGCTCGCGACCGGGAGCCGCCCGATCGAGCTCCCGGAATTCCCTTTCGACGAAGAAAGGGTGCTTTCCTCGACCGGAGCCCTCAAGATCGAGCGCGGCGTCCCGAAAAGCCTCCTCGTGCTCGGAGCGGGAGCGGTCGGGCTCGAGTTCGCGAGCATCTACCGTGCCCTCGGGTCCGAGGTCGTGGTGGTGGAACTCATGGACCAGATCCTCCCAGGGGCGGACCCCGAGGCGGCGAACGTCCTCGCGCGTAGCCTAAAGCGCGCCGGGATCGAGATCAAAACCCGAACCAAGGCGGACGGCTTTGAAGCGACCGAAAAGGGGCTCGAGGTTCGCCTTTCCGGCCCCAAAGGCGAAGAAACCCTCGTGGCGGACCGGATCCTGGTCGCGGTGGGACGGCGGCCGAACTCGGAAGGACTGGCCGGGCTCGGACTTACCCTCGATGAAAAAGGCTTTGTCGTCACCGACGAGCGCATGCAGACGAGCGTCTCCGGCGTCTTCGCCATCGGCGACCTCCGGGGTGCGCCGCTGCTTGCCCACAAGGCCATGAAGGAGGGGATCGTCGCCGCCGAGGTGGCCGCGGGGAAGCCGAGCGCCTTCGACCAGCAGATCCCTTCCGTGGTCTACACCGACCCCGAGTACGCGAGCGTAGGGCTTACCGAGGCCGAGGCTAGGGAAAAGGGGATCGCCGTTCAGGTGGGTAAGTTCCCTTACGCCGCAAACGGCCGCGCCCTTACCCGACAGGAAAAGGACGGCTTCGTTAAGGTGGTGGCCGACGCCGAGACCAAGGTGCTGCTTGGCGTAGAGATCGTGGGCCCGGAGGCGAGCGAGCTCATCGCCGAGGCCGCGCTCGCGGTCGAGATGGGGGCGCTCGCCGACGACCTCGAGCTCACCATCCACCCCCACCCCACCCTCTCCGAGTCCCTGATGGAGGCGGCCGCCCACCTGCAGAAGGCCGCGATCCACATCCTGAACCAATAGCCCCCCATTTGCGGGGTGCATCCCATCCCCCGAAGGCGGAGAATGGGTCCAGATGCGAAAGCGTCTGGGCCTTACCCTGCTTGAGCTCCTCGTCGTCCTCGCGCTCCTCGGTCTGCTCCTAGGGCTCACCGGCATGAACGCCCGGAAAACCATCGAGCGCCAGGAGGAGGCCGCCTTCGTCACCGGCGTCAAGCGTCTCTTTTGGGACGGGGGAACCCGCGCGTCAAGCCTAGGAGAAACGCTCGAGCTTCGCAGGGAACAGCAGATGCTCGTACTCTATAAGGACACGATCCCGATCCGCCGGCTACGCATCCCCGAAGGCGTCACGACCGATCTCCCTACGGGGAAGATCGCGACCTTCCTGCCCACCGGAAAGGTCGAGCTCGAACTCACCGCAAGCTGCAGCCCTTACCCCTCCTTCAGGGTGCAAAACGCCTCCGGACGCCGCTGCCTCGAGGTTTCGAAGATCGGCGAGGTTACGGAGGTTCGACCGTGAGAAGCCCTCGGGGACTAACCCTGGTGGAGGTAGTCCTTGCGATGGCGGTGCTCGCGGTGGTCGTCGCCGGGCTGACCGTGGCGCTCGCCAGTTATCTACGACAAAACGTTTCCGCCGGCAAGCGCTCGGAAGCGGCACAGATCATCAACTACCTGGGCCGGCGGGTGATGGCCGGGGATCCCGATCTTCGGATACCGAATGGCTCCAGCCGCATCTGGGACTACGGTACCCTAGGGGAAAGTTTTCCCGACCTGGCCGGGACCAATACGGCCCAGCCCGGGCTCTACCGGGCCGAGATCGCAAACCTCGGCTCCCCGGACTGGGCGACCGACCTCGGGCTCGGACTCACCGCCTACCGGATACGCGTGTGCTGGCGGCACGCGGAACGGACCTCCTGCGCCGAAGCCTACACGCTCGGGCGCTCACCCGGTCGGCCTGGCTCGGTTCCGCCATTACCGGGGGTGAACTGATGCGCGCGCGGGGTTTTACCCTGGTGGAGCTCCTGATCGCGCTGGCACTCTTCCTAGTGCTGCTCGGCTTCGCTTACCAGACCACGGTCCGGTTCTTCCAGATCCGGAGCGACCAGGATGCCGCCACCA
>JALSJG010000097.1 GCA_026989475.1 Thermaceae bacterium
ACGCTCCGGAGGAACCTCGAGGCCGCGGGGTACGACCGGCGGAGGATCGAGGCCGCCCTTTCCGAGCTTGGCCTCGATCCCAAGGTTCGCGCCGAGGCGCTAGCCCCCGGGGCGCTAAAGACCCTTTACGCGCGCCTCGGCGGGCCCGATTCCACCCGGTAGCGGGGGAGGTCGAGCCCTGGTAGCCGCCGGTGGCGGATCCAAAGCGCACTCTTGCCCTGCAAGAGCGGTGCCAGGGTTTTGAGGAGCCGCGCCTCGGTCTCGCGGTCCAGCCCTTCGGTGGGCTCGCCCAAAACACCAGATCGCGGCGTTTTTGAGGATCGCCCGGGCGATCGAGAGCCAACGCGCTCCATCCTGGGAGGGTCGAGCGGGGTCTCGAGGCCCTTCGCTACGGCGCGTGGGGCGCCTCGCCGGTTCCGGGAGATCCCCTTCCGGGCGCTTCAGAGGGACGTGGGTTTGAAGGGCCGGCCAGCGCCGGGGGGTTTCACCCCGCCTCCTTCCCTCCAGGAGCCCTAAGCAGAACGGCCAGGGCCTACCGGGTTCGTCTTTCGAACGCGGCCGGGGAGGCGTGTTGCCCCCCGGCCGTTGCCGGCGAAAATCCCTAGGCTCGCGAAGGACGGCAACGGCTAGATCCGCCAACGGCACATTGCGCGCTGAACGTGCGTGCTCCTCTAGTTCCTGGCTAAGATGACAAGCGGAATCGGTCCCCCAGAGGGCCTCAGATCTGTTCGCCGATTGCAACGCTTTGACAAAAAACGCCCTCCCCGTTAGACTGATCCTCGCGGCGTGGGGCCGTGGCGCAGCTGGGAGCGCGCCTCAATGGCATTGAGGAGGTCGTGGGTTCAAGTCCCACCGGCTCCACCAAAAAGCCCCCGGGGAGAAGCCCGGGGGCGTGGCTTTTTTCGGGGGGCTACTCGCAGGGGGCCGGCTCGGCAAGCTCGTATTCGCCCTTGTTGTCGGCCTCGGTGACGAGGTCCTTGGCGCGCTTGCCGGCCTGCTCCGCGACGCGGCGACCCAGGGTGTTGAGGGCGAGCTTGTGGAAGCCGGTGAAGGCGAGATCCACCTTCCCATCCTGGATGAGGTAGGTGGCGGGGACGAAGCGCCCGCCGAAGGCCTTGAGCGCCGCGCATCCCTCGAGCACCACCGGAAACTCCTCGAGGTAGCCCTGGATGTAGACCTCGGTCTCCTCGGGGGTGGCGGTGGATACGAACCAGATCGGTACCCCGGGGGCCATCGCCGGGAGCCGGCGGAGGTAGCCGACGACGTGCCGGCTCGCCAGCACCACCGGGTGGAAGAAGACGAGCACCAGCGGCCCCTCGACCTTGGCCGGGTTTAGGGTCTCGCCGTTTTTCGCCTTGAGCTCGATCTCCGGCACCGCCTTGCCCTTTTCCAGTACGTCCACGGCCGCCTCCTAACGCAACCGCGCCCGGTAGGCGCCGAGCGCGCGCATACCCAAGCGTTCCAAAAGCTCAGGGGGAAGCCCCGTGTCCTCGATCAGGAGCTCGAAGTCGCCGGCGCCCACGCTACGGGCGAGCGCCGCCGCCTGTTCAAGCAATAAAAGCGCCGCCTGCTCCCCCTGCCCCGGGGCCAGGAGCAGGCGGTCCACCCGGGCCACCGGGAGGTCGTCGAAGACCCCCTGGCGGACCCAGACGCTGGCCGCGCCCAGGATGCGGCCTTCGTGCTCGAGCACGAGCAGGGCGTTTCCCTTCTCCGAGAGGAAGTAGAGCAGGTTGCGGGCAAGCTGCATCCTCGCCTCCTCCTCGAGGGGCTTGCCGAGCACCGCCTCGAGCAGCTCGGTGAGGGCCCTTGCGTCCCGGGGAATCGCTTCCCGCACCCGCACGGCGGGATTATACCGCCAGGGGTCCCGGGTAGACTGGGGAGGATGCGAATGGTCGTGCTCTCGGGGCTCTCCGGCGCGGGGAAAACCACCGCCCGGTTCGCCCTCGAGGACGCCGGGTACTTCACCGTGGACAACCTGCCCCCGCCGCTATGGCGTCCGTTGCTGGCTGCGCTACGCGCGAAGGGGGTCGACCGGGCGGCGCTGGTGGTGGACGTGCGGTCAGACCCGTGGCTTTCCGAGCTTTCCGAGGCCCTGGCGGCGGCGCGCGAGGAGGCCGAGGTCCGGGTGCTCTTCCTCGAAGCCCGGCCCGAGGTGCTCCTTGCCCGCTACAACCTGACCCGGCGGGCGCACCCCCTCGGGGGCGGGCGGCTTTCCGAGGAGCTCGCCCGGGAGCGCGCGGCGCTCGCGCCGGTACGCGAGCTCGCCGACTTCGTGCTCGACACCTCGGGGACGAGCGCGCGGGAGCTCCGGGCGCGGGTGCTCGAGCTGGTGGGCGAATCCCGGGGCTTCCTCCTTCGCATCCTCTCCTTTGGCTTTAAGTGGGGGCCGCCCCAGGACGCCGATTTGGTCCTAGACGCCCGGGGGTTCAAAAACCCCTACTACGAGCCCGAGCTTAAAGACCGGCCGGGCACCGACCCGGCGGTGGCCGCCTACGTCTTCACCCCGGAGGCCGAGGACCGCTACCGGGCGATGCTCGCCCTGGTGGGGCTTTCCGCCGAGGCCGCCGCCGCCGAGGGGCGGCGGGGCTACACGGTGGCGGTGGGCTGCACCGGGGGCTTCCACCGCAGCGTGGCGGTAGCCCAGAGACTCGCCGAGGACCTGGCAAGCCGCTTCGCGGTGGAGGTGGAGCACCGTGATCTGGAAAAGCCCTAGCTGGCGCTGGCTGCTCCCCGGGATGCGGGTGAAGCGGTATGCCGCCCTCGCGGGGCTCGGCTTCCTGCTCGCTCTCTTCGGGGTGGGGCTCGCCTCCGCCGGCGCCCCCTTCCCCGAGCTCGCCCGCTGGCTCCTCGCCCGCGGCTCTTCCCCGGTGGCGGTCGGCGTCTTGCTGGTGGCGGCGGGAACAGCGGTCTTGATCCTCGGCCTGAGGGCGATGAACCGCAGCATCCTGGCGGCGCTCACCGACCCCGACCGGGTGCCCGAGCTCGTCTACCGCCGCCGGCGGCTCGAGGCCGGCCCCCGGATCGCCGCCCTCGGCGGGGGCACCGGGCTTTCCCGGCTTCTCAGGGGCCTAAAGCGCGTCTCGGCCAACACGACCGCGGTGGTGGCGGTGACCGACGACGGCGGCTCCACCGGCCGGCTGCGAAGGGCGTTCGACATCCCCGCGGTGGGGGACTTGGTGGACTGCCTGGCGGCGCTCTCCGAGGCACCCCGGGCCCGGGAGTTGATGCAGTACCGCTTCGCCCGGGGCGGCGAGCTCGAGGGCCATACCTTCGGGAACCTGTTCTTGGTCACCCTCCACGAGCTCACCGGGAGCTTTTCCGAGGCGCTCAGGAGCGCAAACCGCCTGCTCGCGCTCTCGGGGGCGGTCTGGCCCAGCACCTGTGAGCCGGCGGTGCTGGTGGCGGAGTTTTCGGACGGGCGGCGGGTGGAGGGCGAGACCGCGATCCGGGCGGCCCGGGGCCGGATCGAAAGGCTCCGCCTTTCGCCCCCCGACC
>JALSJG010000098.1 GCA_026989475.1 Thermaceae bacterium
GGGCCGCCGGCCGCGACCTCGACCTTGACCTCGGGAATCGGGGCCTCCTCGGGCTTGGCCTCCGCCTTGGGTTCGGCCGAAGCGGTGAGGGGGTGCCGCGCGCCGTTTCCGAGCTTCAGGGCCTGCTCCAGGGCGAGGGCGATCAGGTCCCCCTTGCTGGCCACGAACTTCTTGAAGTAGCTCCCGTAGAGCCCGCCGTTGATGCCCCGGAGCGTGTGGATGATCGCCTCCGGGGGCACGCCGTACTGCAGCGCGATCGAAACTACCCGGCCGAGCGCCTCGGCGTCGGCGTTTTGCTCGTCGCCCGCTTTCCCGGTGGTGAGGATGACCTCGATCGGGTGCTCGCCCTGCATGTTCACGGTGACGAGATACGAGTAGCGGGTGCCGTCGGAGGCGGTGAGTTTCACCATATCGGTGAAACCAAAAAGGCGCCCGGTCCGCTCGAAGACCGGTTCCCCGAAGGGCCGGGCGGCGGGCTCGGCCTTTTCGGGCTCGGACGGGGCTTTCTCCTCGGCCTTTTCCTCCTTCTTCGAGGTGCTGATCACCTGGAACTCGCGGCTCCCGTCGCGGTAGACGGTGATCCCCTTGCACCCCGTCTTCCAGGCCTCGGTGTAGGCGGCCTCGACGTCCTCGACCGAGGCGTGGTTCGGGAGGTTGATGGTCTTGGAGAGGGAGTTGCCCACGTAGCCCTCGCGGTCGAAGGCCCGCTGCACCACCCCCTGCATCCGCACGTGGTCGAGGGGGCTCACGTCGTGGGCGCACTTGAAGACCTTCTGGAGTCGCTCGGGCACGAACGCAAGTCCCTGCACCGAGCCGTGGTTTTCCTGGATCTTCTCGGTGACCTTGTCCCAGTCCCAGCCGCCGTCCTTCTGGTAGTCGGGATGGGGCGGGTAGGCCTCGAGGAGCTCCTTAAAGAGCGGATGGACGAGGGCCTTGTACTCGCCTCCGATCCTTCGCCAGACGAAGGGGGCGAAGACCGGCTCGATCCCCGAGGAGACCCCCATCAGCATGCTGGTGGTGCCGGTGGGGGCGACGGTGAGGAGGGCGACGTTCCGCCGGGGGCGGATGCCGAGGCCTTTGAAGTATTCCTCGTGCTCGGCGTAGAGCGGGAAGACCCCCCGCTCCTCGGCGAGCGCCTCGGAGGCGGCGGTGGCTTCTTCCCGCATCGTATCCATAATGCGCTCGACGACCTCGCGGGCTTCCTCGGAGTCGTAGGCGAGGTCCATCTTGATGAGCGCGTCGGCGAGGCCCATCACCCCGAGCCCGAGCCGGCGAAGGGTCTGGGAGGCTTTCCTGTTGTCCTCGAGCACGAAGTGGTTCACGTCGAGCACGTTGTCGAGAAAGCGCACCGCGGTGCGCACGTCCCTCTTGAAGGCGTCGAAGTCGAAGGTCTTGTCCTCTCGGACGTAAGCGGCGAGGTTCATCGCCCCGAGGTCGCAGGGCTCGCCCACGGTGAGGGGGATCTCGCCGCAGGGGTTGGTGGCCCGGATCTCCCAGCGCTTTCCAAGGCCCTTAAGTGCCGACTTCTCGTTCACCCGATCGATGAAGATGAGCCCCGGCTCGCCGGTGGCCCAGGCGTGCCAGGCGATCTCGTGCCAGATCCACTTGGCGGGAACCCCGCCTTCAAAGACCGGAACCGGCCGGGCGCCGTCCTCCCGCTCGGGGAGATCGGGGATCTTGCCGGTGTATTCCCCCTTCAGGAAGACGGGGTAGTACTTCCCGGGAACCTCCTTGGGCTCAATGGGCCAAAGGGCGTCCTTCTCGAGGGCCTCGATGAAGCGGTTCGTGATCAGGACCGAGATGTTGAAGGTTGAAATGTCCCCCTCGGCGGCCTCGCGGTCCAGGTCTTTCGCGGTGAGGAAGTCGAGGAGGTCGGGGTGGGCGACGTCGAGGGTGGCCATGCCGGCGCCGCGGCGGGTGCCCCCCTGGCGCACGACCCGGAGGACGGGCGCGTAGACGTAGCGAAGCGTGGCCACCGGGCCGGCGTTCGGGCCGCCGCGGTTCGCCCACTCGAGGAAGTTGTCGTAGATCTCGATCAGGTAGCTGGTGGGGCCGCTGGCGGTGCCGCCCGAGCTCTTCACCGGGGCGCCCTCGGGGCGGAGTTTGGAGAAGTCCACGTGGGGTTCCTCCCCGGCGAGCGCGAGCCGGGTGGCCTCGGCGGCGGCGTCCATGATCCCGCCCATGTCGTCCTCGATCTCGATCACGTTCTCGGGACGCTCGCGCACGGTGAGCACGCCGTGTTCGCGGGCGAGGGCGGCGAGCTCGGGGGAGAGGGTGCCGTAGACCACCCTCGTCCAGTTGCGCACCGCGTGGGGGAGTTTTTCGCCGTCGGGGTTGGTGGAAGGCCGCATCAGGCCCTTGATGAAGTCCTCGACATCCTTGTGGTCCGCGTGCATGTAGGCGAAGCCGCGGACCAGCCCCATCCGCTGCCCCTTGGGGGCCGAGCGGTAGGGGTCGAGGTTGACGCCGTTGCCCCCGCCCACCTTGGTGACCAGGGCGAGCTTCTTGGCCACCTCCATGATCCCCTCGAAGCTCTCGGGCGGGTTCTCGGTGGCCCCTTGCACGAAGCAGTTCAGCACGTTGCCGTGGGCGGTGGCGGCGCCGGCGAGCACCCGGCCCCCAGGGCAGAAGCGCTTTTCCTTCATGAGCTTGAAGAAACGCTCGGCCCAGACCTCGCGCTCGGGCTCCTTCTCGGGGAGCGCGACCCAGTTGGCGACCCGGCGGAACATGCCGTAGATGTCTCCGTCTCCGGGCTGCAGGTACTGGCGCCGGGCGATCGCGTGGGCGTGTTCGTCGAATGCAGTACGGTTCATAGTCCAATCTCCCCCTATATATTGCGTTTTCGCTGAATGAGCGTACTACATCTTGGGCCTGACCGCAACCGGGGATGCACGGGAAGCCCGGTCGAGTTTACCACGGGCGCGGCGCTTTGCTAGGATGGGCCCGCTTGGAGGGAGCCGTGCCGCAGGGAACGCTCTTCGTGATGACCGGGGCCTCGGGGGTGGGCAAGGGCACGCTCCGCTCCCGCCTCCTGGAGCGGGTGAAGCTCTACTACTCGATCTCGATGACCACCCGCCCCGCGCGCCCCGGGGAGCGGCACGGGGTCGACTACTGGTTCGTGGATCGGGCGCGCTTTCAGGCCGCGATCGAGGCCGGGGCGTTCCTCGAGTACGCCGAGTACGTGGGCAACTACTACGGGACGCCCCGGGCGCCGGTCGAGCGCCACCTCGCCCGGGGCGAGGACGTGCTGCTTGAGATCGAGGTCGAAGGGGCGAAGCAGGTCAGGGAAAGGGCGCCCGAGCTTGGCATCCCGGCGGTCTTCATCTTCATCGTTCCCCCCTCGCTCACCGAGTTGCGCCGGCGGCTTTTGCTTCGTTCGGGGGACGGCGATCCCGCCAAACTGAAGGAGATCGCCGCCCGCCTGGCCCGGGCCGAGCGGGAGATCCGCGAGGCCGGGGAGGTGGGGTTTGACTACGTGGTCACAAACGACGTGCTCGAGGAGGCGACCGACGACCTTGAGCGCATCGTGCGAACCGAGCGCCTCCGGGCGTACCGCCGGGAGGACGCGCTGGCGGCGGCGCTTTCCCGGGATCCTGAGCTCGAGGCCGAGCTCGACGAGATGGAAAGGTGGTTGATGGAACGTGGCCGAACCCGGAATTGACAAACTGCTCGAGATCGTGGACTCGAAGTACCGGCTCACCGTGGTGGTGGCCAAAAGGGCTCAGCAGCTCCTTCGCTACAACTTTAAAAACACCGTGCTCGAGCCCAGGGAGTGGCCCAAGATGCGCACCCTCGAGGGCGAGGTCCCCGACCCCAACCCGGTGACCTGGGCGATCAAGGAGCTCCAGACCGGTCAGTTCGAGATCGGCGAGAACCTGGTGCCCGAGGACAAGCTCTCGCGGGTGCTCGACCAGCTCTACCCCGGCGACCTGGAGGAGGAGGCCTAGTTTGGGCCAGCGGGTTCTTCTCGCGGTGGGCGGGGGCGCCGCGGCGATCAAGGCGCCCCTCGTCGTGCGTCGTCTGCTCGAGGCCGGGTTCGAGGTCCGCACCCTGGCCACCCCCCGGGCCCTCGCCTTCACCACCGAGCTCGCGCTGGCCACCGTGAGCGGCCACCCGGTTGCCACCGAGGGGCGCTGGTTCGCTCCGAGCGGCCGGGTCTTGCACCTTGAGCTTGCGGCCTGGGCCGACCTCGTACTGGTGGCGCCGGCCACCGCCGCCGACCTCGCCCGGGCGGCCGCCGGCCTCGCCGAGGACCTGCTCTCGGCTACGATCGTCGCCGGGGCGCGGCGGGTGCTCTGGGCGCCGGCGATGAACCCCGAGATGTGGGCCGACCCCGCGGTCCAGGAAAACGTCGCCCGGCTCAGGGCCCGGGGCCACGCCTTCGCCGGCCCCGCCTACGGGGCGATGGCGGCGGTGGGGGAGGCGCCCGGGCTCGGGCGGATGCTCGAGCCCGAGGAGCTCGCCACCCGGGTCCGCTACCACCTTGCCGAAAAGGACTACGCCGGGCGCACGGTCCTGGTCACCGCCGGTCCCACCCGCGAGTACCTCGACCCGGTGCGGTTCCTCTCGAACCCCTCCTCGGGCAAGATGGGCTACGCCGTGGCCGAGGCCGCCCGGGACCGGGGGGCGCGGGTGATCCTGGTGCACGGGCCCACCCACCTCCCCGAACCCTTCGGGGTCCAGATGGTTTCGGTGGAGAGCGCCGGGGAGATGCATCGGGCGGTGCTCGAGCACTTTCCCGAGGCCGACCTCGTGGTCATGGCGGCGGCGGTGGCGGACTGGCGGCCGGCGGAGCGGAAAGGGGAAAAAGAGCCCAAGACGGGGGAAGAAAAATCCCTCCGCCTCGTTCGCACCCCCGACATCCTGGCCGAGCTCGGGAGGCAAAAGCGCCAGCAGGTCCTGGTGGGGTTCGCGATGGAGACGCACGAGGGGCTTTCCCGGGCCTACGCCAAGCTTAAGCGGAAGAACCTCGACCTGATCTGCCTCAACTACCCCACCGACCCCGAGACCGCCTTCGGCGCCGACGAGAACCGGCTCGTGGTGATCGAGCGCACGGGGCGGACCGAGGCCTGGGGCAGGGCCTCGAAGCGGGCGCTCGCCGAGCGGTTGTTAACCCGCGCCCTGGGCTTTATGCAAAAGGCTGTATAATCCCCGAAGAAAACCCGGGAGGGATGCCGCATGCCGAATAAGGAACTGCGCCATAAGAAAATTCAGGAGATCGTGGCTCGCGAGGAGATCTCGACCCAGGCCGAGCTCGTCGAGCGGCTCCGTCAGGAGGGGTTCAACGTCACCCAGGCCACGGTGAGCCGCGACATCAGCGAGCTGCGCTTGGTTCGCGTGCCCCTTGGGAAGGGAAAGCACAAGTACGCGCTGGCGCCGATTGAGCTCGAGGAGGACGTGGAGGCCGAGCTCAAGCGCCAGTTCAAGGAGTTCGTCCACGATATCGACCGGGGCGGGAACATCATCGTGCTTCGCACCGCCCTGGGCCACGCCGCGGGCATCGCGCTCCTCATCGACAAGCTAAGGGACGACGACCTGGTGGGCACCCTCGCCGGCGACGACACGATCTTGGTGGTGGCCCGGGGGGAGTCCGAGGCCGAGCGCCTCGAACGCTACTTTGAGGAGCTGCTGGTTTAGTTGGAAGCCGTTCCCCTTTTTCTCAAGGCGTTCACCACGCTTCTCGTGGTGATGGACCCGGTGGGGCTGGCACCGGTCTTCGTGGCGCTGGCAGGGGACCGTCCCGCGTCCGAGCGGCTTCGGATCGCCCGGCGAGCGGTCGCGATCGCCACCATGCTTTTGGTCTTCTTCGGTTTTTTCGGCGAGCCCCTGCTCCGCTACCTGGGGATCGGCCTTTCCGCCTTTCGCACCGCCGGCGGGCTCTTGCTCTTCAAGATCGCCCTCGACATGGTCTTCGTGCACCGGGTGCGCGAGACCCCGGAAGAGGAGGAGGAGGCCCGGATGCGCGAGGACATCAGCGTTTTTCCTCTCGCGATCCCCTTGCTCGTGGGCCCGGGGGCGATGGCCAGCATCCTGGTGCTGGTGGCCGAGGCCCGGCATGTTTCCGGCGGGCCCTTCGCGGTGGCGCTGGCGGCGGCACTGGTGCTTCTTTTCGCCTACCTCGCCCTCCGGCTGGCCGCGGCCCTGAGCCGCTGGCTGGGCCGGACCGGGGTGAACGTGGTCACCCGGGTCCTCGGCGTCCTGCTCGCGGCGCTCGCGGTGCAGTTCGTCTTCGACGGGGTGGCCGGGGCCTTCTTTTAAAAGCAGAAGGCCGGCCCAGCCGGCCGGCGGGGATTGCGAGCCGGGTTAGGCGATCCGGGCTTCGAGGTACTCCCGTTCGCCCTCGAGGATCATCCGGGCCTCTTCGGGGTTCTTGGGGTACTCCTTGCCGCGGTTTACCAGGTAGGTCTCGTAGCGCCGGATGCCAAAGGCCTCGGTGAGGTAACGCACCGCGGTTTCCACCTCGAAGTCCTTGCAGGAGAAGATGTCCACGCTAATAAAGCGCCGTTTGGGGAAGGTGTGGATGGCGATGTGGGACTCGGCGATGATGACCACGCCGGCGAGTCCCTCGTCCTCCTCGGTCTGGCCCCGGTACTCGTAAACCGAGGGCGGGAGGACCTTGGTCATCTCCATCTTCTCGGGAAGTTCATCGAGGGTGCGGTAGACCAGAACCTTGTCGGCGAGCTTCGCGGGATCGGCGTCGTAGCCGTCGATCATCAGGTGAGGCCCAAACCCGAAGAGCTCCATCTCCCAACCTCCTTTCCTCGAGGGCGCGGGGTACCCCCGCCCGCTAATGGCATTATGGGGGGCCTGGCTCACTTTGTCAAGATTTGCACGCAAAGCTGTCCAAATCTTGACAGAGCATGGGCTTCGAAAAGCATTCTCTTTCGATGGTTTAGGGATTTTCTTTTGCCTCGGCTTGTCCGTTAGAATGATCGAAGGTTCTGTCCAAATCTTTATTCCGCGGAGCGGGAGCGGGGCGGCGAAATTCCGGGGAGAGGCGCCGGGGCTCCGGGGAATCGTTGCCTCGTGCAGGGACATTCTTCGTGAGACCGGGGTTAAACTGGGGCGGAAAAGGAGGGGATATGTACCGCGGTAGAGAAGGACAATGGGCGTTCTACCTCCACCGGATCTCGGGGGTGGCGGTCCTTCTGTTCCTGATGCTCCATGTCCTCGAGATGTCGAGCTCGATGTTTGGACCCGAGTGGTTCAACGCGCTTCTGGCTTTCGAGCGAAACCCGGTCTTCGGCCTGGGGCTCGTGCTGGTCGCGGCCCTGGTGCTCTATCACGCGTTGAATGGCCTCCGTATCATCCTCATGGACTTCACCTCCTGGGGGGTGCGGTACCAACGACAGCTTTGGTACGGCGTCTGGGTGCTTTACGTGCTCATCGGCTTTCCGATGTTTTTTACGATGCTCGGCTACGTCTTCGGGGGTGGGGAGTAATGGCGTGGCGCGCTCGTCGGTACGAGGAGGCGAAGCGACTCGCCGCAAGCAACCTCGAGCTCGCCTGGTGGATTTTTATGCGGGTATCGGGGGTGCTCCTCGTCTTCCTGGTGCTCGGGCACCTCTACACCCGGGCGGTGCTCCTTGACTTTCACCGGGACCTCGACTACGACTACATGGTCCGGGTGATGAACTCGGCGACCTGGAAGTTTTACAACTGGCTCCTGCTCTTCCTATCCGTCCTCCATGGAACCAACGGACTTCGCTACATCATCGACGACCACATCGCCTCGGGGCGGGCCCGGGCCTGGGTAAAGGTCGTGGTCTACACGATCGTCTTCCTGGTCACGGCGTTCGGCACCCTTGCGCTTTGGGGCTGGAACTACCAGCCCGTGGAATAGGGAGGTAGGGGATGGCGCACCCACACGACGTACTGGTGATCGGCGCCGGCGGGGCGGGGCTTACCGCCGCGCTCTACGCCGCCCGCGCGGGCGCCGACGTGGCGGTGATCTCGAAGCTTTACCCCACCCGCTCCCACACCGGGGCTGCCCAGGGGGGGATCGGCGCCGCCCTCGGCAACGTCGAGGAGGACCACTGGGAGTGGCACATGTTCGACACCGTCAAGGGCGGGGACTACCTCACCGACCAGGACGCCGCCGAGGTCTTCGCCCGCGAGGTGATCGACGCGGTGATTGAGCTCGAGCACATGGGGCTCCCCTTCGACCGGCTCCCGAACGGCAAGATCGCCCAGCGCCGCTTTGGCGGCCACACCAAGGAGTGGGGGAAGGCCCCGGTGGCCCGCGCCGCCCACGCCGCCGACCGCACCGGCCACATGATCCTCCAGACCCTCTACCAGCAGTCGGTCAAGCACGGCATCACCTTTTACAACGAGTTCCACGTGCTCGACGTGGTCTTCGATCAGGACGGCCGGGCTGTGGGGGTGGTGGCGATGGAGTTCGCCACCGGCGAGCTCCACACCTTCCAGGCCAAGGCAATCGTGATCGCCTCCGGCGGCTTCGGCCGGATCTTCAAGGTGACCTCGAACGCCTACACCCTGACCGGAGACCTACAGGCAATCCTCTACCGCAAGGGTTGGCTGCCGCTTGAGGATATGGAGTTCTACCAGTTTCACCCCACCGGCCTCTACCGGCTCGGGATCCTGGTCACCGAGGGCGCCCGCGGGGAGGGCGGCATCCTGCGAAACGCCGAGGGCGAGCGCTTCATGGAACGCTACGCCCCCACCATCAAGGACCTGGCGCCCCGCGACGTGGTCAGCCGGGCGATGTACCTCGAGATCCGCGAGGGCCGGGGTTGCGGGCCGAACAAGGACTACCTCTGCCTCGACCTCACCCACCTCGACCCCGAGGTCATCGAGAAGAAACTCCCCGACATCGCCGAGTTTTCCCGCACCTACCTCGGCGTCGACCCGGCAAAGGAGATGATCCCGGTGGTACCCACCGCCCACTACGCCATGGGCGGGATCCCCACCACTCTGGACGGCGAGGTCATCAAGGACGGGAGGGGTACCGTGGTGCCCGGTCTCTACGCCGCCGGCGAGGTGGCCTGCGTAAGCCTCCACGGCGCCAACCGCCTGGGCACCAACTCGCTCGGCGACCTGGTGGTCTTCGGCCGGCGCGCCGGTCGGGCGGCCGCCCGCTTCGCAGAGCGGGAGTCCTTCGTCGATCTGCCCCCCGACGCCACCGACGGCGCCCGCGAGCTCATCGAGAAGATCAAGGCAAGCGCGGGCGGCGAGAGCCCCTATTCGATCCGCCGAGACCTGCAGGACTCGATGATGGAGAACGCCTCGGTCTTCCGTACCGAGGAGCTCCTCGAAAAGCAGATCGGGATCTTAAAGGAGCTCTTCGACCGCTACGAGAAGGTCACCATCCAGGACAAGGGCGAGCGCTACAACGCCGATCTTGTCGAGGCGATCGAGCTCGGCTTTCTGCTCGAAAACGCCGAGGCCCTGGTGCACTCGGCCAAAAACCGCAGGGAGTCCCGCGGTGCCCACGCCCGCGAGGACTACCCCGAGCGCGACGACGAGAACTGGCTCAAGCACACCCTCATCTACAAGGAGGGCAACGGCAAGGTGCGCTTTGACTACAAGCCGGTGGTGATCACCAGGTTCGAGCCGAAGCCGAGGGCCTACTAGGGAGGGCGCGATGCAGGTTACGCTCAAGATTCTCCGCTACAATCCCGAGAAAGACCTCCGGCCCCACTGGGAAAGTTACAAGCTCGAGGCCGAGCCGATGGACCGGGTACTCGATCTCTTGCATAAGGTCAAGTGGGAGCAAGATGGCACGCTCGCCTTTCGCAAAAGTTGCGGGCACGGGATCTGCGGCTCCGACGCGATGCTGATCAACGGCCGCAATCGCCTCGCCTGCAAGACCCTGGTCCGGGACCTGGGGACCGACGTCATCGAGGTGGAGCCGATCCGCGGCCTTCCGGTGGAGAAGGACCTCGTGGTCGATATGGAGCCTTTCTTCAAGGCCTACCGGGCGGTCAAACCCTGGCTTATCAACGACGATCCCCCGCCCCAGCGCGAAAGGCTCCAGTCGCCCGAGGAGCGGGCCCGTTTCGACGAGGGCACGAAGTGCATCCTTTGTGCCGCCTGCACGACGAGCTGCCCGGTCTTCTGGGTGAACGGAACCTACATCGGGCCGGCGGCGGTGGTGCAGGCACACCGCTTTATCTTCGACTCCCGCGACCAGGGGGCCCACGAGCGCTTCCCCGTCCTCGGCTCTACCGGCGGCGTCTGGCGTTGCCGCACCGCCTACAACTGCACCGAGGCCTGCCCGCGCGAGATCCCGGTGACTCAGCTGATCCAGGAGGTGAAGCGGGCGATCATGTTCGGGGAGTTTTAAAAGGGCCTATGGCTTGTGGAGGGGGCCGTCCTTAGGCGGCCCCCAGCCTCTTTTCGGCTTCAGCGAGGCGCATCCGGAAGGCCTTCCCCGGGCCCCGGGTCTTCCCCCCGGCGAGCTCTTGGCCCGAGCGCTCCGGCCGCCGGTGACCGGGACGCGGCTCCGCCAGGGGGCGGCGAGGATGGGGACGTCGTTCCGGGGTACGCGGAGCTTGAATGCCCCGGAGGCGAACGCCGGCGGTGCCTCGGGAACGGGCCCCGTTTGCGCCGGCGGGCCCGTGGAAGGGTTCGAGCGTTTTGGGACGCTTTGGCCCGAGGTGCTTCCGGGCCTCGTCACGGGCCTAGGGTGAGGGGAGCCGCATTGCCCGGGCCTTTTTCGCGGCCGGCCCGCGCTTCTTCGCGGAGGCGCTCACCGGAGAAGATGCCGGCGGGCCGGAGGGCGATCGCGCGCTCTGGCGAGGGAACAGGCTTCTCCCTCGGTGGGCCCTAAAAAGCCGCACGGAATTGGGATCGGGTCCCTCTTGCCGAGCTGGCGGGTGCTCTGGTCATCTTGGATCCGGCTTCAAGGATTTTCCAGCGCGGCCTTGAGGGTTTGGGCCGCTTCAGCGAGGGACGAAAGCCTTTGGGCTTCGGCCTCGAGCGCCTCGAGTTCACCCCTCACCCGCTCGCAGTCGGGTCGGTAGAGGGCGTGGAAGCGCTCGGCGCTCCTTTCAAGCTCCTCCTCGAGGGCTTTTTCGAGGGCGGCCTCGAGCTCGGTGCGGATCGCCGCCAGGCGTCGCTTGAACTCGCGGAAGGCGGCCTCCCGCCTCCGGGGGAGGATCGAAAGCCCGAGGAGGGCGGCGGCGATCCCGGCGGTGAGTCCGGTGACGTCGGCGGCGAGGCCGTGAAGCAAAAGAGCGATCATCGCCCCAAGCCCCACCGCCCCGACTTCGGCAAGGGCGGTGGCCTTTAGGGCCGCCTCCACCCGGCTTTGGACGAAGGCGGCCACGGCCTCGGGGGAGAAGCGGGCGAGCGCCTCCTGGAGTTTCGCCGTCAGGGTTTCGTCCTCCCCGGCCTCGGGCGGTCGGGTGGTCTTGATCAGGTCGAGGGCGGAGGCGAGCAGGTCGCGCTCCCGCCGGCCGATCCAGGCGAGGGCGTCGGTGAGCTCGAGCAAAAGGCGCTCCTCGGCGTCCTGGATCACCTCCGTCTCGAAGCTCTTTTGCACCCGGCTCGCGTTCAAGAGGTCGAAGAGGCGGCCAAGCCGCACGTGCTCGCGGAACCACCGCTCGCCCCGCGCCTCGATCTCGGCGAAGACCTGGGCGAGCCGGGCCTTTCTGCCGGCGAACTCCTCCCGGGTTTGCCGGAGGTGGCGCTCGAGAAGCGCGTCGAGCGTCCGGCAGCGCTCGGCTTCGGCAAGCAGGCGTTCCCGTTCGGCAGAAAGCCGGTCTTTCCCCTCTTCGAGGAGCCGGAGGAGCACCCCGAGGGGGCTCGATAGCTTGATGCGGGCGGCCTCGCGCTCGAGCACCTCCCGGATCCTGGCCTCGAGCTCCGGCAACCCCTCCCCGGTCTTCGCGCTCACCAAAAACACCGGCACCTCGATCCCAAGGGTCTCCCGCGCCTTTTCCGCGACAAAGGCGCGGACCTCCGCCCTCCCCGCTTCGTCGAGGAGGTCGGCCTTGTTCACCACGAGAACGATCTTCTTGCCCCAGGAGCGGATGAGCTCGAGAAAGCGGCGCTCGCTCTCGGTATAAGGCCGGTCGGCGCTAGTCACGAAGAGGATCAGATCGGCCCGGGGTAGAAAGGCCTCGGTGAGCCGCTGATGGCGCTCGATGACCGCGTTCGTCCCCGGGGTGTCCACGAAGCGAAGGAGCTTCAGGAGCTCGTGGGGAAAGCGGACGAGGACGAGGTCCTCGCCCAGGACCTCGGTGCCCTCGCCGTAGGCGATGAGCTGGATCTTGTCGGTGGTGGGGGTGACCCCCTCCTTGAGGAGCGGTGCCCCGAGGAGCGCGTTCAAAAGCGAGGACTTCCCGGAGTTAAACTCGCCCGCCACCACCAGCAAGAAAGGCCCCTCGAGGTCGGCGAGGGCCTGGCGCAGGGGAGCGGTCTCGACGCCGAGTCGGGCGAGGTGCTCGAGCCCCTCGGCCAAAAGCGCCCGGACCCTTTCGGCCTTCTCAAGAAGAAGCGGATCGAGCCGCACGGCCCTACCTTACCCAAACCCCGCCCGGAAGTTTGGCAAGGCGCGGGTGCGGGAGGTGAAAGAGGTGGGTCTTGGCTCGGCTGTCGCTTGCGCCAAACCCCATGGCCGCCGGCTCGGCCCCGAGCCGAAGGAGCGGCGGGATCAGCTCGGCCTCGGTCTTTCCCCGGAAAAGGAGGACGGCCTCAAGCGACGCGGATTCGGCTTCGAGCAGGTGATCCACGTGCCAAAAGCGCGCCCGCTTTTGCCCCCGGGCCCCGGGAAAGCGGCTTTGGAGCGCGGGGAGGACGGGGTGGGGCGGGCCCGA
>JALSJG010000099.1 GCA_026989475.1 Thermaceae bacterium
GCCCCGTCCCACGTGCTGGAAGAACCAGAGGTAGGGCTCGGGGTTCCAGGGCTCACCGGTGGAGCCGAGGACGCGGAGGCTCGTGAGGTCGTGTTTCTCGATCGGCTCGGTGCCGTGGGGCATGAGGGCCCGCACCAGGGTGGGGGAGATGCCGAGATGGGTGATGCCGTGGCGCTCGATCATCGCCCAGAGCCGGTCGGGCCCGGGGTAGTCGGGGGCGCCTTCGTAGAGGAAGACGGTGGCGCCCAGGATGAGGCTTCCGAAGATCGCCCAGGGGCCCATCATCCAGCCGATGTCGGTGAACCAGAACATGAGCTCGCCGCGGCGGAGGTCAAAGAGGTGGGCCATGTCCTGGGCGGCCTTTAGGGGAAAGCCGGCGTGGTAGTGGACGGTGCCCTTGGGCCGGCCGGTGGTGCCCGAGGTGTAGATCAGCATGAAGGGGTCCATGCTCCCCATCGGCTCTGCGGGGGCGGTTTCGCTCACCCCGCCGAGCGCCTCTTCCCACCCCACGTCCCGGCCGGCCTCGAAGGGGACCTCGATCCCGAGGCGCCTCACCGCCAGCAACCTCGGGGTTCCGGCGAGCCTCGCCGCCGCATCGGCCACCGGCTTCATCCGCACCGGGCGGCCCCGGCGGAAGAAGCCGTCGGCGGTGACGAGGAGCTTGGCGCCTGCGTCTTTGAGCCGGGTGGCCACCGCCTCGGCGCCGTAGCCGGAGAAGATCGGGACCAGGATCGCCCCGATCCGGGCGATCGCCAGGGCCGCGATCGCGGTCTCCGGGATCATGGGCAGGTAAAGCCCCACCCGGTCGCCCTTTTCCACCCCGAGGTGTTTCAGGGCGGCGGCGGCGCGGCCGACCTCGCGTTCGAGCTCCCGGTAGGTGAGCCGGGTGACCCTGCCGTCCTCCCCCTCCCAGACGAGCGCGAGCTGCTGCGCCAGGCCCCGGGCGACGTGCTGGGTGACCGCGACGTGGGCGAGGTTCAACCGGCCGCCCACGAACCACTCGGGCCAGGCGGGCCCCCGGGAGAGGTCCACGAACGCTTGGTAGGGCTCGAACCACTCGACGCCGATCTCCTCCAAAGTCGCCACCCAGAAGCGGTCCATCGCCTCCACGGAGAGGCGGTAGAGGGCGTCGTAGTCGGCGACGCCGAGCCGCTTCATCAGCCGCTCGAGGTGGCTTCCCTCGGTGTACTCGGGGCTTGGGTACCAGACCGGGTTCATGGTTTTCTCCTCCAGAGCCGGCGCCAGAGACCCCGGGGCTGCTCCGGGGCGCCGGTGCTGCCCCCGGGCCTGGGGTCCTCCATCGCCTCCCCGAGCGCACGTACAAACTCGGTGAGGGAAAGCCGCGAGCCGGGATCCTTCTCGAGCAGGCCCAGGACGGCCCGGGCGATTCGGGGGTTTTCCCCCTTGAGCGGGGGCGGCTTCTCGGTGAGGTGGGCGGCCAGGAGCTCCTCGTAGGTCTCGCTGTAAAAGGGGCGTTTCCCGGCGAGCAGCTCGTAGGCGAGGACCCCGAAGGAGTAGGCGTCCGAGGCCGGGCTCGCCTCTTCGCCCTTGAAAAGCTCCGGGGCCATATAAAAGGGACTCCCGGCCCGCTCCAGGGGCTCGGCGTCCTCCCGGGTGCGGGCCACCCCGAAGTCCCCGAGCTTCGCCACCTCGCCCCGGAGAAAGACGTTCGCGGGTTTTACGTCCTGGTGGACGATGCCGAGCCGGTGCAGATAGAGGAGGGCCTCGGCGAGCTGGCCGAGGTAGCCGAGGGCCCGCTCGCGGGGGAGCGGGCCCTTTTGCAGCCGGTCCTCGAGACTGCCTTCCTCGAAGTACTCGAGCGCCAAGAAGGCGCCCTTCCCGTAGGGCTTCCCCGCAATCCCCTTGACCAGGTGCGGGTGGGAGAGCCCGAGCGAAAGCCGTACTTCGCGGGCAAAGCGGTCGCGGAGCGCGGGGTCGTTATGCACCTCCGCGCGGGGGATCTTGAGGGCCACCGGACGCCCGTCGGGGGCGTAAGCGAGGTAGACTTGACCGGTCGCCCCCAAGCCGAGCAGGAGCTCGAGGCGAAAGTCCTCCCGCCTCAGGGGTCGGGTCATTCGAGCACGAGGGCCTCGCCGGGCTTGAGCGCCCGACCCTCGAAGCCGAGCGCCTCGGCCCGGGCCACGAAGGCCTCGCCGTCCTGCTGGATGGGCGGGAAGGTGTTGTAGTGGATGGGGACCACCGCCTTGGGTCTGAGGAGCTCGAGCGCCCGGAGCGCGTCGTCCGGGCCCATGGTGAAGGTGTCGCCGATGGGCAAGAGGGCGAGGTCGATCCCCAATTCACCGATGAGCCGCATGTCGGAAAAGAGCGCGGTGTCCCCGGCGTGGTAGATGCGCTTCTCCCCGAGCTCGATCACCACCCCCATGGGCATCCCGCCGTAGGTGCCGTCGGGGAAGGAGGAGGAGTGCCAGGCGGGGAAGAACTTGAGCCAGCCCCCCTCGAAAGCGTAGGTTCCCCCGATGTTCATCGGCCAGGCTTCGGCCCCCCGGGCGGAGGCGTAGCTCGCGATCTCGAAGGTGGAGACCACCTTGGCCCCGGTGCGCTCGGCGATTTTGAGGGTATCTCCCCAGTGGTCGCCGTGGGCGTGGGTCAGTACGATCAGCTCGGCCTCGACCTCGTCGGGGCCGGAGGCGGCTAGAGGGTTGCCCTCGAGGAAGGGGTCGATCAGAATACGGACCCCGTTGCCCTGAATCCACGTCGCCGCGTGGCCGAGAAAACGTACCTCCACCATCTCGCTCACCTCCCGCTTTGGCCCTACTCTATCACTGGAGCTGCACGCGTTCGGGTAACGCGGCGAGCGCGCGGGTGAGGTTGCGCCGCAAGGCGGCCTCGACCAAGCGGCGAAGGGCCCGGCCTCCCCACTTCTCGCCGGCCGGGAATCGGGCATGGATCACCAGGCGCACCCGGTAGTAAAGCCCGCTGCGATCGGCCTCACCTACCCCACCGAGCTCCGCCCAGAAGGGTTCTGCCTCGAGCGGAATGGGCTCCAGCTCGGCCCTTTCTCCCCCTACCAGGCGGCTTTCGAAGGGGAAGCACACCCTTCCGAAAACGGGGGCCTCGCCGCAAAGCCGGCCTTTGAAGAGGTCCCCCTCGCGTGAAAGTGCTTCGAGGCCGGGCAGCGTGGAAAAGACCCGCTCGGGGGCGAAGAGGAGCTTCCTGGCCTTCTCGGGAGAGGTCGCCAGGCGAAAGGCGAAGCGGTGCTCGAACTCCATGCTCAGTCCACCCACTCCACCCTGATCTTGCCCGCTTGCTTAAAAGCCTCGATCTCGGCGTCGGTGGCCGGCGCCAGCCGGGGGAGCTGAGCGAACTTGGCGGTTTTGCTGGCGAGACCCACGCGCACCACCAGCACCCCTTCGCGTTCGTCCTTACCGATCCGCCAGATCAGGTGGTGGCCGAGCTCGAGGAGTTTCGCCTCGGGCAGCTCCATCCCCCTCCATCCTAGCCCGGACTTGCAGGACGCGGGGTGGCCGCTTATGATCCAACCCATAATGGGTATGTATTCGATCGTGCTCTTCCTGCACCTGGTGTTTGCCGCGCTTTGGGTGGGGGGGCTTTTTGCCTGGGCCCACGGGGCCCGGCTCCGCCCCGGGGTATTCCTGATCTCCGCGGTGGTCATGGGCCTGAGCGGGCTCTTCCTGGTGACGCAGGGGCGCCCGGACCTTTTGCGCGAGGGGCTCTTCCACCTGAAGCTGACCGCTTACGCGGTGCTGGCGATGCTGAGCGTTTACCTGGCCTACCGCCCCAACGCCGGGCGGGGGGTGGCCTGGTTGGGGTTTGCCCTTGGGCTCGTCGCCCTCTTCGCCATCGCCTGGTTGCCCTAGCCCACCCTTTTTAGCACCGCGAACTTCAAATAGCCGGTCTCGGGGACGTTGACGAGCACCGGGTGGTCGGCCGCCTGCCCCGCGCGGGCCACCACCCGGAAGACCCGGCGGGCGTCGCCGGCGGCTTCTTTCAGCATGGCGAGGAAGGCTTCTTCATTCAGGTGGTGGCTGCAGGAGGCGGTGAGCAGGTGCCCCCCGGGCCGGAGGATTCGCATCGCTCGCAGGTTGATCTCCTTGTAGGCGGCGTAGGCGCGCTCGAGGTCGCCCTTCTTTCGGGCGAAGGAAGGGGGGTCGAGGACCACGAGGTCGTACCCGGAACCCCGCCGGGCCTCCCGCTTCAAAAAGTCGAAGGCGTTCGCCGCCAGGGTTCGGAGGTTTGAAAGGCGGTTTTTCTCCGCCGCCTCCCGAGCTACCGCGAGCGCCGCCTCGGAAGCGTCCACCACCCATACCTCGGTGGCGTGGCGGGCTAGGTGCAAGGCGAAGCCCCCCTGGTAGCCGAAGACGTCGAGGGCCCGCGCGGGCCGCGTCCGTCGGGCGAGAGCCCCGGCGAAAAGGCGATTTTCCCGCTGGTCGAGGAAGGCGCCCGTTTTCTGCCCCTGCCAGGGCCGGACCGGCAGCCAGACCCGCCCCTCCTCGACCCAAAGGCGCTCGGGGATCTCTCCGTAGGCCGCCTCGACGTAGAGGGGGAGCCCCTCCTTTTGCCGGCCGCGGGTGTCGTTTTTGAGGAGCACCCCCCTCGGGTCGAGGGTCTCCACCAGGGCCTCGACCAGGGCGGCGCGCCGGGCCTCGAGGGCGGCGGCCCCGATCTGCACCACCAGGTAGCCCGCGTACTCGTCCACCACCAGCCCGGGGAGGAAGTCGCCCTCGGCGTGGACGAGGCGGCGGCCGCCCTGGGGACGCGCCACCCGGTCGGCCTCTCGCCTTTTCAGGGCAGCCCGGAGGTTTTTGAGCCAGGCCTCCCAGGGATCGGCCTCCTCCCAGGCGTAGGCCCGGACCGCGAGCTCGGTCTTGCGGTTGAAGAGGGCCAGGGCGAGAAAGCGCCCCCGGTGGACCACGGGGTAGAAACCGGGGGTTTCGGGGGAGCGGCGGAGCATCCCCCGCCAGACCCAGGGGTGCCGGGCGAGGAGACGTTTTGCCCCGCGTTCATCGACCTCCACAAGCACGCCCCTGAGTTTAATCCGCGTTGACACTGGCCGAAGCCCGCCGGTATTATGCCCGGGGCGCGGAATCCGCGCGTTTTCTGCTGGAGGGAGTGCCTATGCATGGCCTAGGACTTATCAAGAGCCTGGCGGAGCGCGAGCGCGAGCTCGCCGCGAAGCTCGAGGAGGCCCGGCAGATGGCCGAGGCCAAGCTACGCCAGGCCGAGGAGGAGGCCCGGCAGAAGATCGAGGCCGCCGAAGCCGAGGCGGCCCGCCTTCTGGAGGAGGGCCGGGCCGAGATCGAAAAGCGCGTGCGCGACATCGAGGCCGAGGCCGAGGCCCGGGCCGAGGCCGAGGCCAAGAAGGTGCGGGAGATCGCGGAGACCCGGCTCGAGGACGCCGTCCGGCGCGTTCTCGAGGAGGTGGTTCCGTGATCGCACCGATGGAGAAGCTGGTGGTGGCGGGGCCCAGGCGCCTCGCCCGCGAGCTTCTCGCCGAGCTCCAGCGAGCCGGGGTGGTGCACATCGACCCCCTGCGCCCCGAGGAGCTCGGGGCCTACGCCCTTTCGGACGAGGAACGCGCACAGCTCAAGGAGTGGGAGCGCATCGCCGCCGGGGCGGAGCAGACGGCCAAGCTGCTCGGGGTTACGCTCGAGCCCAAAAAGCCCCTGCCCGGCAGCCAGTCCGAGGTCGCCCAGGCGCTCGAGCCCTTTCTGCAAAAGGCGAGCGTGCTCGCCGGGGAGCGGGAGCGGCTTCGGGAGGAGCTTGAGTTTTTGAAGCTCTACCGCGGCGCGGTCGAGGCGCTCGCCGAGCTCGTGGACGGGCTCGACCAAAGCCGCTGGCTCCGGGTGCTGCCGGTGCTCTTGGAGAAGGAGGAGCTCGGGGAGGCGCTGGCGAGCGCCCTCGACGAGGTCCTCCCTGAGCGCTACGTGCTCGCCGCCAAGCCCGCAGGCGGCGCGCTGGCGGCGGCGGTGGTGGTGCTCAAAGGGGACGCCGACGCCGCCCGGGCTACGCTTGGCAAGCTTGGCCTTTCTGAGTTCCGGCTTCCCGGTCCCTACGCCGGGCTTAGCTTCGCGGAAGCCAAGCTCAAGATCGCCGAGCGCGCTCGGCTCGCCCCCTCGGAGCTTGAGTCGGTGGAGGAGGCGATCCGCGCGCTCGTGCGCGAGGCCCGGGAGAAGCTGATGGCGATCTGGACCCGGGCGCGGGACGAGATCGAGCGCTTAAGGCGCCTCGAGTACCTGGCGACGGGGCGTTTTTCCTTCGGCCTTTTCGGATGGGTGCCGGTGCGCAAGAAGCCCAAGGTCGAGGAGGCGCTCGAGCGCCTGCGTGGGCGCGTGGTCTACGCCTTCGAGCCGGTGGACGAACACCACGAGGCCGACCGGGTGCCGGTAACGCTGGAAAACCCCGCTTGGGTCAAGCCCTTCGAGACCCTGGTGACCTTTCTCAACGTGCCCAAGTACGGCACCTGGGACCCGAGCTGGGTGCTCGCCGCCTTTTTCCCGTTCTGGTTTGGAATGATCGTGGGAGACATGGGCTACGCCTTGCTCTTTTGGCTGCTCGCCCGTTTCCTCGCCGGCTACGCGCGCCGGGGCGAACCGTTGATTCTCGACCTATTTGGCATGCGCATCGCGCCCCGGGTGCTGGAGAACGCAGTCCGCATCCTCAAGCCGATGGTGTTCTGGACGATCGTATTCGGTTTTCTCTACGGGGAGTTCTTCGGAAACTTCCTCGAGCACCTGGGCGTCTTCTACGTGCCGGGTCACGGGGAAGGCTGGATCCCGGTCCTGATCCCCCGGGTGCTCGGGGAGTGGGCGATTCCCCTCATCCTGGTCAGTATCGCCTTCGGGGTGGCCTTGGTGCTCTACGGCCTCGCCATCCGGGCCTGGCTGAGCTTGCGTCACGGCCACCTACGCCATTTCTGGGAGGCGACCGGATACTTTGCGGGGCTCGTCGCGCTCATCGCGCTGGCCTACGCTTTTCTGGGCGGAGGAGGATCGCCCCTGCTCAACCTGATCATGGGACTCGGGTTCGCCTACCTCCTCGTGGCCGCCTTTCTCGCCAAGATGCCGCTGATGATCTCCGAGCTGCCCACCCAGGCGGGGCATATGCTGAGCTTCGTGCGTATCTACGCGGTGGGGGTAAGCGGCGGCATCATGGCCAACCTGGCCACCGACCTGGGCTACGCCCTGGCGGGCAAGCTCGGCTTGGTGGGTGTGATTCTAGGACTCGTCGTGGGACTCCTGGTCCACGGGCTTCTTCTTGCGCTGACCACGATCGGACACGTACTCCAACCCTTGCGACTTACCTGGGTCGAGTTCTTCACCAAGTTCGGGTTCTACGACGAGTCGGGCCGGGCTTACCGGCCCTTTGCGTCGATCCGTCAGGACATGGGAGCCTGACCACGCACGGAGGAGGTTGGTGATGAAAGGAGTTACGGCGATGAAGAAGTGGGGAACCTTTCTGCTCACGGTGGTGCTAGGCGCGCTCGCCATGGCTGCCGAGGAGGCGGTCGGGGCGCAGGGTTCCGGGTTGAGCCGGGGGCTGATCGCGGTAGGCGTGGGACTCGCGATCGGCCTGGCGGCGCTGGGTACCGGCTGGGCGCAATCCCGGATCGGCGCGGCGGCGGTGGGGGCCATTGCCGAGAAGCCCGGTATGTTCGGTACCGGCCTGATCTTCCTGCTGCTGCCGGAGACCCTGGTCATCTTCGGTTTCCTGATGGCGATCCTGCTCTGGCTGAGGATGTAAGGAGCGGGTCCCGGGCGGCGCTCCCGGGAGAGGAGGAAAGCGTTGTCCAAGCTGGAGACGATTCTCCAGGAAGAGGCCATCCGCGAGATCAACCGGATCCTCGCCGAGGCCGAGGAGAAGGCCCGGGCCTTGTTGGCCGAGGCGGAGGCCAGGGCGGCTCAGATCAAGACCACCGCCGAGCGCCGGCTCGAGGCCGAGAAGCGCGCGGCCCTGGCCCGGGCCGAGAGCGCCGCCGAGCTTAAGGTGGCCACCGCCCGCATGCAGGCCCGCGGCGAGATGATCGAGCGGGTCAAGCGGATGGTCGCCGAGCGGCTCCAGGGCATGGGCGCCGATCCTCGCTACCCCGAGATGCTCGAGCGTCTCGCCGAGGAGGCGGTGGCGGCCGTGGGGGAGCCGGGCCGGGTGGCGGCAGCTCCCGAGGACGCGGGGCACCTGGAGGCCTGGGCCAAGGAGCGTGGCCTCGAGCTCAAGACCGACCCCGGGGTCCGGCTAGGGGTCCGGGTCTACGCCAAGGGCGGCGACACCTACGTGGAGAACACCCTGCCCGGCCGCCTGGAGCGTGCCTGGGAAGAGCTTGCCTCCAAGGTGGCCCAGGTGCTCTGGGGGTAATCCGTGGCCGACGATTTCGGATACCTGGGTGCCCGGGTGCGGAGCCGTCGGGGGGAGCTCCTCCCGGAGAGCTTCTTCTCGGAGGCCCTAGCGGTGGGGTTTGAGGATTACCTCCGCATGCTCGCCGAAACCCCCTACGGGGCCTACCTCACCGGCGAGGGGCTCTCCGACGTGGACCGGGCGGTGAGCGAGCTCTACCGTCACCGGGTCGCCGA
>JALSJG010000100.1 GCA_026989475.1 Thermaceae bacterium
CCCACGTTGGTCTCGTCGGTGCGGGGCCAAAGCGCCCGCAGGTAAAGGTCGAACCGCCAGTCCCCCGCGGGGTACAAAAGCCGCAGGGTGGGCCCCAGGCTGGCCGGAGGCGAGCCCAGCCAGCCGCCCACCTCGAGCCGCTGGCCCAAGGCCAGGGCGAGGACGAAAACCAAAACCACGGAAAGCCGCTTTGCCATCGCTCCCCCCTCCGGGCGCGGCGCGCGCCGACTTCCCGTAGCATAACGCGGTCCGAAAACGTGGCATACTCGGGCGTAAGAAGATGCTCACGGGCAACCTCTCCGACCTTCCCCTCCTCGAGCTCCTCCAGACCCTGGCCGCCGGCAGCGGGGGCACCCTCCGCATCCGCGCCCGCGGCGTAGAGGGAACCGTCGGCTTCGCCCGACGCCGCGTGGTCTTCGCCGAAGCCCTGGGTCTTTCCGGTCTGGACGCCCTGATCCTGCTTACCGGGCTCCGCCAGGGGCGCTTCGAGTACACCGGCAAACCGCCCCCTGAGGAGAACTTCGAAGCCTCCCTCGAAGCGGTACTGACCGAGCTGGCCGGCATAGCCGATGAATGGAAAAGGCTGGCCCACCTTCCCGAGGACTGGGGACGGCTCCTGCGCCAGACCGCGAGCCGGCGGGAGCTCGAGCTCTCCCTCGACGAGCTCGGCGTCTTCGCCGACGCCGAGGGGAGGACGGTGGCCGAGGTGCTGGCGGTCCCGGGGGAGGTGCTCGCGCGCGCCCGGGTGCTCGACCGGCTGCTCAAACACCAGGTCCTGGCCACGATCCCCTCGCTCGGGGTGGGTCCCGTCACCCTGGTGGCGCTTCCCTACTACGGGCCCCAGAGCCTAACGGCCTACGTGGACTACGATCTGTACCAGCGCTGGGCCGAGGAGATCGGAGGAGGCTTTAAACTGAGGGTGCGCTCGCCCCGGGGAATCGAGGCCAGCTTCCCGGTCGAGCCCCGACAGCAGATCCCGGATCGGATCATGCTTCACGATCGCGAGCTGAAGAAGCTCCGTGCCGGACGCGGCACCAGGCTCAAGGTCATGCCGGAGGTCGAGGATGGACTTACTAAGCCTTAACGCGCTTTTGAACCGCTACGTCTGGGGCCCGGAGATGATGCTCGTCTTCCTGGCGGTGGGGCTTTACCTCACCGTCCGGACGGGGTTCGTGCAGTTTTCCAAGATCGGCATCATCTTCCGGGAAACCCTGGGGGCGATCCGCGAACGCGCCCTCGGCGCCGGGGGCGAGATCACCCCCTTCCAGGCCACCATGGTCGCCCTTGGCGCCACCATGGGTCAGGGCAACCTAATCGGGGTTACCGCGGCGATCCTGATCGGGGGTCCGGGAGCGGTCTTCTGGATGTGGATCGCCGGCATCCTGGGCATGGCCACGAAGTTCGCCGAGGCCGTGCTGGCGGTGCACTTCCGCCAGCGTTACGCGGACGGGAGCGTTTCCGGCGGGCCGATGTTCTACCTCTCCCTGGGGCTTCCCCGGGGGCTACGCTGGCTGGGCGGGCTGTATGCCTTCCTCGCGGCGCTCGCGGCCTTCGGGATCGGAAACCTGACCCAGAGCTCGGCGATGGCGGGAAGCCTGGAGGCCGCCTTCGGGGTCCCGGTGGGGCTTACCGGGCTTTTCGTCGCCCTCGTCGCCGCCTTCATCCTCGCCGGGGGCGTGCGCCGGATCGCCGTCTTCGCCCAGGCCCTGGTGCCGCTCATGCTGCTCGGCTTCCTGGCCGCCGGGGCCTACGCCCTGGCAATGCACGGGGCCGCGCTCGCGGGCGCGATCGCCGCCATCTTCCAGCACGCCTTCGGGGTCCAGGCGGCCGCCGGCGGCGCCGCCGGCTACGCCCTGCAACAAACCCTGAAGGCGGGGGTGGGCCGGGGGATCTTCTCCAACGAGGCCGGACTCGGCTCGGCCGCGATCGCCCACGCCCAGGCCCAGGTCGACCACCCCGTGCGTCAGGGCTTTTGGGGCGTGATCGAGGTTTTCCTCGACACCCTGGTGGTGAACACGGTGATGGCCCTGATCGTCCTGGCGAGCGGGGTCTGGCAGGAAGCGACGAGCGCGCCCCAGGCCTTCGTCGCCGCCTGGGGCATCCCCGGGGGGAGCTCGGTGGCGGCCCTCGTCCTCGCCCTCTTCGTCTTCACCACCCTGGTCTCCTGGGGTTTTTACGGCGAGGAGGCGGCGAGCTTTCTCTTCGGCGAGGGGATTCGCTGGCCCTACCGGATCACCTACATCGTCTTCGCCTTCGTCGGAGCGCTCGGCGGTTTTGAGCTTCTCACCACGGTGGCCGACACCTTAAACGGCCTGATGGCGATTCCCAACCTCCTCGGCCTCGTCCTCCTCGGCGGGGTGGTGGCGGGGCTGGTGCGCGGCTTCTTCCGCGGCGAGCCGTGGCGTCCTCCGCGCTAGCCCCGGTGGTGGTCGGCCTCTCGGGGGCCTCCGGGATGCCCTACGCCCTCGATCTGCTCCGGGCGCTGAAGGCAGCGGAAGTCGAGGTGCACCTGGTGGCCACCCGGGGGGCGCTCGAGGTGCTCCGGGCCGAGACCGAGCTCGAGCCCGAGGCGCTTTTCGCCCTCGCCCACCGACACTACCCCGTAGGCGATCTCTCCGCTCCCATCGCCTCGGGCTCCTTTCGCACCCTGGGAATGGTGGTGGTGCCCGCAAGCCAGACCACGCTGGCCAAGATCGCCGCCGGCATCGCCGACAACCTGCTCACCCGGGCGGCCTTCGTGCACCTCAAGGAGCGCCGCCCCCTGGTGCTCGTACCCCGGGAGACGCCCCTCCCCCTCCCCGCGCTCCGAGCGATGCTCGCCGCCGCCGAGGCGGGGGCGGTGATCCTCCCGGCCTCCCCCGGCTTCTACCACCGCCCCCGCGCGATAGAAGATCTGATTCGGTTCGTCACCCAGCGGATCCTCGACCACCTGGGGGTGGCCCTTGATTGGGCGCCCCGCTGGGGGGACTAGGGTGGACCCCGCGATCGCCTTTCTGGCCGGGCTCGGCGCCGGGGCGCTTTTCGTCTACCTCCTCCTCGTCGGCCGGATCGCCCGACTCTCGGCCCGTCTTGAGGCCGAGCGGGAGAAAAACCGCTGGAGCGAGGAAGCCAAGGACACGCTGGCCCAGGCCTTCCAGCTCCTCGCGGCGAAGAACCTCGAGGAGGCGCAGGCGAAGCTCGCCGAGGCCGCCCGCGCCCTCTTCGACCGGATCGAGGACGAGGTCAAGGGCGGGCTGCAAAGCCACGCCCGGGAGCTTCTCGGGTTGGTCAACCCCCTGAAAGAGGCGCTCAAAGCCCTCGAGGGGCGCATCCAGACCCTGGAGAAGGAGCGGGAGGGCGCCTACCGGGCGCTCGCCGAACAGCTGAGGCTGTTAAAAGAGGAGCAGGGAGCACTCAAGGAGGCCGCCCAGGACCTCCGCGCCGCCCTTTCCGCCGAGCGCACCCGGGGGGTTTGGGGCGAGCTCCAGCTCAAACGGGTGGTGGAGCT
>JALSJG010000101.1 GCA_026989475.1 Thermaceae bacterium
ACTCGCCGGGCTTCGTGGTCCGCCGGGTACGCGCGGTGGGGAACCGCCAGGGCCCGGGGATCACCCTCTACGAGTGCCCCCGCTCCCTGGTGGAGGAAAACGAGCTCGATGGCTTCCTCGACAACCTTTACATGGAGCACACCGACCAGAGCGTCGCCCGGCGAAACCGCCTCCTTCACTCCTTCCGCTACGGCTACCACCTGATGTTCTCCAAGGACGTCGAGGTCTACGAGAACGTCGCCGAGCGGGGACGGGTGGGCTCGGCGGTGATGTACGGGCGGCGGGTCCACGTCTACAAAAACCGCTTCGAGGGGCACGTGGGGCCCCTCGCCTTCGGGCTCCTCTCCCAGGAGCAGCACGAGAGCCTTTTTGAGGACAACCTGATCCGGGGGAACAACGTCGGCATTTTGGTGGTCTCGGCGGTAGAGGACCTCTTCCGCAACAACCGGGTGGAGCAAAACGGCTTCGGCGTCTTGGTCCTTCGGGAGAAGAACAAGGTCTCGAGCGCCGCCGTCTTCGAGAAGAACGTCTTCCTCGCCAACGTCTACGACCTGGCGGTGGACGACCCCGAGGCCCGGGTCACCCTCCGGGAGAACGCCTACGACCGGGCCTCCCGCCTTGACTTGGACGGCGACGGATACTCCGACGTTCCCTACCTGCCGTCCTCGAGCTACGCCCTCCTCGCCTCCCGGATGCTCGACCTCTCCCTCTTCGCCTTCAGCCCCGGCATCACCCTCTGGGAGGAGGCCGAAAAGAAGGTCCCGGGGCTTCGGCTCGCTACCCTCGCCGACCCCCGCCCCAGGATCCTTACCGTTCCGGTGGGGCGCCCCGCGCTCTTGCCGCTTTTGCTCGCGGGGGTGGCGCTCGTAGGAGGACTATGGTTGAGGTCGTAAATCTCTCCAAAAAGGGCCGCGTGTTCGGGGTGAGCTTTCGCCTGGAAGAAGGGGCGCTCGCCCTCGTGGGTCCGAACGGGGCGGGGAAGACCACGGTTTTGAACCTCCTGGTGGGGCGGCTCAAACCCGACCGGGGCGAGGTGCGGATTTTCGGCCATCCCCCGCGTAGCCTGGAGGCCGCCAGAAAGCGGGCGTACGTGCCCCAGCAGATCGCTTTTCCCTTGCATCTTCGGGTGCGGGAGGTATTGGCCGCGGCCCAGGCCCTTGCCCGGGTGGGTGACGACGCCCGCGAGGAGGCCACCCACCGCATGGGCCTCACCCCGTACCTGAACGCTTTCGTGGGCAACCTCTCGGGGGGCTACCGGCAGCGGCTCGCGCTCGCCGCCGGGCTGATGGGGAAAAAGAAGCTTTGGCTCTTGGACGAGCCCGCAAGCGCCCTGGATCCCGGGGGGTTCGCCCGGCTCGTGGAGTGGACCCGCGAGCACAAGGCGAAGGGCGGGCTCTTGATCGTGAGCGCCCACCGCCCCGACGAGGTCGAGGCCTTCGCCGACGAGGCGCTCTTGCTCTCCGCCGGCCGGGTGCGCTGGCGCGGGCCGGTGGAGCGGCTTTATACCTACCGCTTGCCGGACGGCAGGCGCCTGGAGGAGGTCCTTCCCGGCGTGCGCGTGGTGCGCGAGCCGGTGGACGTGTTGAAGGAGGTGCTCTATGAGGAAGAATCGGCGTGAAGTACTCAGGATCCTCGGTGCGGCAGGGAGCGTTTTGGCACTTGGGCCCAAGGTCTTCGCCCAGGCGCCGGCGAAGCCCCTCGCGGTGGGCGAGATTCCGCCGGCGGAGGTGCCCTGGGAGGCCGCGCGCTGCGCTTTTTGTGGCATGCCGATCAAGACCCCGCCCAAGGGGATGAAGGGAAAGAAGTTCCCGCCGGGCTTCTTCGAGCGCACCTACGCCCAGATCGTCTTCAAGGACGGCAAGGCGCTCCACTTTGAGTCCATCGCCTGCATGATCAACTACGCCTACGCCAAGGGGATCGCGGACGGCGAAGGTGCGACCTTCTACGTGATGGCGGTGGACGGCTCCCAGGTGCCCTGCAAGCCGATTGGGCTGATTCCCGCCCGCGAGGCCACCTTCGTCTGGGGCCAGAACCTGATGACCACGATGAAGGCGCGCCTCCTTGCCACCCGGAGTCCGAAAGACGCGCAGGTTCTGGTGCAAAAGCGCGCCCAAAAGATCGGCCGCTTCCACTTCCTGTCCTTCGACCTCCTTTGGGACCTCGCGCCCGTGCCCGAGGTCAACCTGGTACCGCTTCTCGCCAAGCACACGGGGCTTCTCTAAGACGGGTCTCGGGGGCCGGGGTGCCCAAAGCCCCGGCCCCTAAAATGCAACGGGATGAACATGAAGCGTCGGACCTTCTTAAAAAGCCTTGCGATCTTCGGGGTGCCTTTCGTCTTCCGCGCGGTGGCGGCGCCGCGGCCGGTGCGGATTGGGGTGGACGTCTGCCCCTACTGCTTCATGACCGTGATCGACGGCCGCTTCGTGGCCCAGGTGGTGGTCGAGACCGGAAAGTACTACAACTACGACGCCATCGAGTGCCTGGCCGACCACGTAAACGGCTACGCCGCCTACGGTCCCACCGTCCGGGTCAAGCCCAAGGAGTGGTACGTCTCCGACTACAAGCGTTCTACGGGGCGGAACGCGGTGCTCATCCCCGCCGACGAGGCGGTGATCGTCTACCACAAGCGGATCCGGACCCCGATGGGCGGGGGGCTCGCGGCCTTTAGGACTCGGGAGGAGGCCGAGGCCTTCGTCAAGGAGCGGAGGCTTAAGGGCGCCCGCTTCCTGACCTGGAAGGAGCTTTTAAAGGAGGGCAAGGAGCATCCCTGGGTGCCTCCGGTTTAGGCGATGCGTGCCTTCCTTGCCCTTTACCTGAGGGAGATCTTGCGAAACCCCTGGGCTTGGTTCTTGGGGCTGGGCCTCGCGCTCCTCGCCCTCGCCTTCCGGGGCCGGCCCGAGGGGGTGGCGGTGCTCAGCGTCTACGGGCTTTTGCTCCTCTTCGTGCCCCCGGCGGTGCTCGCGCTTTCCGCGCCGTTGCTCGCGGGCCGGGAGGAGTGGGCGTTTTGGGCGGCGATGCCGCGCCCGGCGGGGAGGCTTTACCTGGCGGCCGCTTTTGGGGTGGGGCTTGGTTTTCTGTTTCCCTTCCTGCTCGGTGGGGGGATCGCCGCGAGCCTGCTTGGGCTTTCGCCCCTTACCGCCACCTGGATGATCCTCGCCCTTGTCCTCGTGGTGGCCTTTTGGGTGGGGGTGGCGGCCTTGAGCGGGGCGCTCGTGCTCGAGCCCGGCCGGGCTCTGGGCCTCGGCCTTCTTTTTTGGGGGCTACTCGCCCTCGCCTACGACCCGGCGGTGGTCGCCCTCTCGGTGATCTTCCGGGACTACCCCTTAGAGGGCTTTTTGCTCTCGGTGATCTTCGCGAACCCCCTGGAGATCCTCCGGGTCAGCCTGCTCAAGGCCTTGAACGCCCCGGTCTTGGTGGGGCCGGTGGGGTATTTGCTCGACCGGTTGCTCGGGCAGGTGGGCTACTGGCCGCTTT
>JALSJG010000102.1 GCA_026989475.1 Thermaceae bacterium
CGCAGAAAAAACCGGAGATCCAAGCGGGTGCCCGAGAAGGGGCCACCCGCAGGCGGGTGCACCCCTGAAGATCCTTCTTGCCCGCGGGCTCATGGCCCCTCCACCCGGATCAGGTCGGTGAAGTCGAAGCCCTCGGGTCCGAGCCGCTTGAGGTAGGCGAGGAGGGTCTTGAGCTCCTTCTCGGTGAGGTCGGGGAAGGCGGGCATCTTCACCCCCGGTTTCATCCCGGGGGCGTTTTGGATCCAGGGGCGGAGGAAGGCCTCGCGGTTTGGCCAGACCCCGGAGCCGAAGGTGGTGCGAAGCGCAAAGAGGGTGAGATCGGGGCCGAGGGCGCCCTGGGCCTTCGTGCCCCGGACGGTGTGGCAGGCGGCGCAGCGCGCGAGAAAGACCGGGGGCGGTTCGGGGGGCTCGAAGTTTTGGACGGCGGTGACCAGCGCTTGGAAGCGGGCCTCGGGCAGGGCGAGGAACCTAAGGCGCATCTTGTCGGTGGCGGGGCCGACGTACTCGCTCTGGACCCCGCCGTAGACACCGGGCTTCTTGGCCTGAACCCAGGCGCGGGTGGTCTGGCCGGGGACGGCGTCCATGGTGAGCTCGAGCCCGGGCACCGAAAGGCTATAGAAGAGGTCCTGGCTTCGCGCGCGGATCTCGACCCGCGCGCCCACGGGGATCCAGCCCTCGCCGGCGCTTTGCATCCCGAGCTCGGGGTAAGAAAGACCCCACCAGTAGCGATGGGCGGTGAGCTCGAGCACGAGCGCCGCCCCGCCCACCGGCTTGTAGCTCCAGATCGCGGCCCCCACCATCGCTCCCACCGCCGCCACCACCACGGTGGGGAAAACCGCCCAGAGCACCTCCCGCCTCCCCCGCCGCCGGGCCTGGCGGAGGCCGATCCAGGCGGTGGCAAAGAGGGCCGCGAGGAAGACCGCCGAAAAAACCGCAACCCCGGTTAGGTTTCCGCCCGCGCCCTCCTCGCCGTAGGTGGTGGCCTGGTGGGCGAGGGATGGCGTGAGGAGGAGCGTTCCGGCAAGCAGGTGCCGCATCAGGCGATCAGGGTGCGGTCTAAGGTGACGAGTAGAAACAGGGCGGCAAGATAGCCTAGGGAGTAGAGGTAGAGCGATCGTGCCCGTGGACGCTCCTCAGGGCGCAGGAAGAGTGCGAAGGCACGGGCGAGGAGAACCGCGTTCAGGACCCCCGCGCCCAGCGCATAGAGGATCCCGGCTTCCCCCAGGGTCAAGGGGATGAGGGAGAGGAGGGTGGTGAGGACCGCGTAGAGCGCGATCTGCACCGCGGTCACCCGGGCCCCGTGGACCACCGGCAGCATCGGCACCCCGGCCCGGGCGTACTCGTCCTTGATCAAAAGGGCCAGCGCCCAGAAGTGTACCGGCGTCCAGAAGAAGATCACCAGAAAGAGCACCCAGGCGAGCGGCGCCAGTTCCCCGGTGGCCGCCGCCCAGCCCACGAGCGGCGGGAAGGCGCCGGCGGCCCCGCCGATCACGATGTTGCGCCAGGTGCGGCGCTTGAGCCAGAGGGTGTAGACGAGGACGTAGAAGACGAGCCCGGCGAGGGCGAGCATGGCGGAGAGCAGCCCCCCGCCCCAGAGCAGGATGAGGAAGGAGGCGAGCTCGAGGAAAAGAGCGAAGTACAGCGCTTGACGCGAGGAGATCCGCTCGGTCACCGTGGGGCGACGGGCGGTCCGGGGCATGAGCGCGTCGATGTCCCGGTCGATCACCATGTTGATGGCGTTGGCCGCCCCGGCGGCGAAGTAGCCGCCGAGTAGCACCGCGAGGAGGGGCTTCCACCCCGGCCAGCCGCCGGCGGCGGCGAAGAGGGCGGCGAGGGCGGTGAAGAGCAGGAGGCTGATCACCCGGGGTTTGGTGAGCGCCACGTAGTCCATCAGCGTGGCACCACCCTTGCCCCGGTGCGCCTGCCGCATCTCTGCCTCCCCACGTGCCTCCACCCGGGGTACCCCCTCCGAGAAAGCGGCAAGGACGAGCAGGATCATGAGGATCCAGATCAGGTCGGCGATCAGCAGGTGCACCAGCTGCATCCAGACCGGGGCCAGCAGCAGCAGGTTCACCACGCCGACCCCGAGCTGCAGCGCGAAGAGGCCGACGACGAGGCTCGCGAAGCGGCGCACGTTGGGGTGGGGGCGTAGCAGGCTTACCAGTCCCGCCACCAAGAGCAAGTACACGCCGGTGGAGAGGGCGATGAGGGGATGGAAGACCCGGAGGCGCACGAGGAAGTGGGCGGTGGGGGAGAAGTCCTGCCGGATCCCCTCGAGCAGGCTCGGGGCCTTGAAGAGCGTGTCGCCCAGCGCGGTCACCGCCCCGCTCGCCGCCAGGAGGCCGTACGCCCCCAGCATCAGGAGGAGCGCAAAGCCCACCGGGCCCTGACCGCGCACGCGCACCGGTGGCCCGCCCGAGGCCCAATGGGCGTGCATCGTCAGCGCGGCGAGAAGCAGGAGGGTGAGGAGCAGGTGCACGGGCATCGCGATCGCGCGTCCAAGCGAGATGTCCTCGGCCACCCACTGGAAAAGGACCAAGGCGGCGCCGGCCAGCGTCTCCACCACCATGAAGGCCATGGCCAGCCCCGCGCCAAACCGTACCCTGTGCCCCTTGGGATAGATCCTGAGGGCCCACAACCACATTCCCAGCACCAGCAAAAAGGCGACCCCGCTGCTTAGCCGGTGGGTGAGTTCCACCAGCGTCTTAGAGCTCTCGGGTACGGGGATCAGGGTTCCCTGACAGGTGGGCCAGTGCTGGCCACAGCCGTCCCCGGAGAACGAAGCGCGTACGAAGGCTCCCCAGAGTATGACGAGGATCGTGTACCCCAGTACGCCCCAGGCAAACCTCGCGTAGGATTTGTTCTTTACCTGCATCGGCCCCCCACGTCCCCAAGGGACGTTCGGGTACAGTATACCCCCATTAGGGCAGTCTCCGTGGACCGGCCGAGAGCGCTTCCGGGTCCAGGAGATCGGCGTACTTTTGAATGTTTTCCTGGAACAGCCGGGCGAGCTTCCTCGCCGCCTCGTCGTAGGCCGCCGGGTCGGGCCAGGTGGCGCGGGGGTCGAGCACCTCGTCGGGAACGCCGGGGACGCGGGTGGGCACGGCGAAGCCGAAAACGGGGTCGGTGCGGTAGGGCACGTCTTCGAGCGCGCCCTCGAGCGCCGCCTTGAGCATCGCCCGGGTGTAGGGAAGGGCGATCCGCTCGCCGGTGCCGTAGGGACCGCCGGTCCAGCCGGTGTTGATGAGCCAGACCTTGGGGTGGTGGGCTTTGATCTTCTCCCCCAGCATCCGGGCGTACACCGCCGGGGGAAGCGGCAGGAAGGGGGCCCCGAAACAGGCCGAGAAGGTGGCTACCGGCTCGGTGATCCCCCGCTCGGTCCCGGCGACCTTGGCGGTGTAGCCGGAGACGAAGTAGTACATCGCCTGCTCCGGGGTAAGCCGGGCGATCGGGGGCAG
>JALSJG010000103.1 GCA_026989475.1 Thermaceae bacterium
ACCGAAACCAGCATGATGTTCATGATCCCGATCCCGCCGACGAGCAGGGAGAGCGCGCCGATTCCCCCGAGCAGCGCCTGCAGCATCAGCGTGATGCTGGAGAGGGTTTGGGCGTAAACCTCGATGCTTTGTACCTCCACCCGTCCTTCCCCGTAGCGGAGGGCGAAGAGCCTTTTTGCTTGTTCGGCCACACGGTTTGGGGGAACGCCAGGAGGAACCTTGAGCTCGAAGGCGTCGAACCTTCCTCGGCGCTCCCAGGGTACGTTTTGCCAAACCCAAGGGTAGGGGAGGTAGGCTTGGACGCCCTCGAGCCCTGCGAAGAGCCCGCCCAGCGGCTTGGTGATTCCGATTACGAAGACTCGGGTCTTCCGCGGCCCGAAGGTGAGGACCACGGATGCTCCAATCGCCGGCTTTTCGCCGAAGAGCTTCTTTTGGGCGCGGCTTGAGATCACGGCTACCGGGGTCCCACGCCGGGCCTCCTCGCGGGTGAAGAAGCGTCCGCGGGCGAGTTCGACCCCCGGGTCCAGCTCGGGGAGGTTGCCCGGCACCCCGAGCACCCGTAACCTCAGAGGTCTGCCCTGGGCGTCGCGAACGGTGGCCGCGGTGAAGACGTAGGGGATCACCTTTCCGGGAAGGTTTTTGAGCAAAGCGAGGTCCTCGCTCGTGAAGCGAAGCGGGGGCCCGCCCGGGTTTCGGCCGGGCTGGATCACCACGCTCCTGCCCGCGATCTGCTCGAGCCCCTTCTTGATCCCGTAGGTGGCGATCTCCCCCAGGCTCACGAGGGCGGTGACCGCGAACACCCCGATGATCACCCCGAGAAGCGAGAGGAAGGTGCGGAGCTTGTGGGCGAGGAGGGCTTCGAGGGCGGTGCGAAAGAGGTCAGCGGGTTTCATCGCTCACCACCCTTCCGTCCCGCACCCGGATCACCCGCTCGGCGTAGGCGGCGACCTCGGGCTCGTGGGTGACCACGACGATCGTTTTGCCCTCTTGGTGGAGGGCCTGAAAGAGCGCCATCACCTCGTGGCCGCTTTGGCTGTCGAGGTTTCCGGTGGGCTCGTCCGCCAGGAGGATCGCCGGCTCCTGGACCAGCGCCCGGGCGATCGCCACCCGCTGGCGCTGCCCGCCGGAGAGCTCGCTCGGTAGGTGGTCTGCGCGGTCGGCAAGGCCGACTGCGGAAAGCGCCGCCCAAGCCGCCTCCCGGCGTTTTGCCGGCGGTACCCCGCGGTAGACGAGCGGCAGCTCGACGTTTTTGAGCGCGGTGGCGCGGGGCAGTAGGAAGAACGCCTGGAAGACGAAGCCGATGGTCCGGTTCCGCACCCGCGCGGCTTCCCCCTCCGTGAGGGCGGTGACGTCCCGTCCCTTGAGGCGGTAGCGCCCGGCGCTCGGGCGATCGAGCAATCCGAGGATGTGGAGCAACGTGCTCTTCCCCGAGCCCGAGGGGCCCATGATCGCGACAAACGTCCCCTCCTCGAGGGTGAGGTTCACATCCCGCAAGGCCACGACCTCGACCGTCCGGCGGCCGCTACCGGAGCGGTAGACCTTGCGCACGCCTTCGAGTTCAATGATCGCCGCCATCGCCTTCCTCGTAGATGGGGGCTAGAGGCGTACCTTCCTTGAGGCTCTCGGGGGGAAGCCGGACCACCGGGATGCCCGGGGCGAGCCCCGAGACCGCCGCCTGGGTGAGGTTCTGGGCGATCTTCTCGACCTTGATCCGATGGGCGCGACCCTTCTCAATCGTCCAGATGTAAGTACCCGATTCGTCCTCCACCAAGGATTCGAGCGGCACCACCACCGCGTCCTCGATCCGCTCCACCTCGACATAGGCGGTGAGGGAGAGGTCTGGAGCTCCGGCTCCCTCGCCGAGCGGGGCCAGCTCGACGGGAACCCAGGCGGTATCCCCCTCCCGCTGTGGGGGCAGGACCCGGACCACCCGGGTGGCCCGGGAGGTTTCGGGCTCCGAGACGAGCTCCACCCGCGCGGGCTGGCCGGGCTGGATCGCGCCGGCTTCGGCCTCAGGGAATCGGGCGAAGGGCCGGATGCTTCCCGCCACCACCAGCACCGCCTCCCCGCGGGCGAGCTCCCCGGGACGGAAGGGGAGCGACTCCAGCGTTCCGTCGGCCGGGGCCCGGAGACGGGTTTTTTCGAGCGCCTCCTTGGCTTCGGCAAGGGCGGCTTCGAGCTCGGCCCGGCGGGCCTCGGCCTGGGCTGCCTGGCGGCGGGCTTCGGCCCGGGCCTCGGCGAGCGCCCGGGCGTTTTCGGCGAGGTTGTTTTCAGCCTCCTCAAGTGCTTTTGGGCTCGCCGCGCCGGCGGCGAGAAGCGCCCGGGTGAGGGTGAGCTGCTTTTTTAGCTCGGCTTGTTTTTCCTGCAAGCGCTTGAGGCGCGCGCGGAGGGCGGCCCTTTGGGCCCGGTCTTCCTCCTTAAAGGCGCGGAGCCGGGCCTCGGCAAGGGCCAGCCGGCGCCGGGATTCGGTGTCCTCAAGCAGCGCAAGGATCTCGCCTTTTTGGACCCGCTCGCCCGGGCGCTTTCGCACCTCGCGGACGATCCCCGCCTGGGGGAAGGCGAGGCGGAGCCGATCGGCTTTCAGGTAGCCGTCGGCGCTCACCTCGCGCACGAAAGTGGTCTTCTGGGCGCGGGCGGCGAAGACCGCGAGCGGCCGCTCGGCCGGCCGCTGCAGGAGCCCGTAGGCGGTGGCGGCGACGAGCCCGAGGATCACCGTCCAGAAGGCGATCCGTTTCACCGGTTTTCCTCCTCGGCGAAGGGAAGGAGCTCGAGCACCGCCTGCCCGAGCGCCCTCCGGGCCTCGGCGAGGGCGAGTTCGGCGGCGGCCACCTCGAGCTCAGCGTTTTTCACCTCCAGCAAGGAGGCGGTGCCCTTTTCCAACCGGAGCCGGGCGGCTAAAAGCGCCTGGCGGCGGTTTTTGAGGGCCGCTTCTTTTAAGGCAGCCACCCGCTTGGCTGCTTTCCAGCTGGCTTCCTTTTCGGCGAGGGCCTGCTTGAGGGCGGCTTCCTTCTCAGCGAGGGTCCGCTCGGCGGCCTCGAACGCGGCCCGGAGCCGTTCCCGCTGGACCCTCGGCGTGTCGGGCCCGAGGGCCGCCTGATAGGCCCGCTTGGCGGCGCGAAGCGCGAGGTGGGCGCGCTGGTACTCGGGGTGAGCCCTCGCGCTTACGCGTTCCGGAGGGGCGAGAATAGGCACTTCGTCAGCCCGAAAGTCGCCGTATCGGGCGAGGGCGGAAAGGGCCTCTTCGAGCCGGGCCCCGGCCTTTGCGAGCTCCGCCTCGGCCTCGGCCCGCTGCTCGGCCGCCCGCGCCCGCTCGTTGGGGCCGATCGCCCCCTGCTCGAATCGGATCTGGGCGGCGCGATCCGCGATCTTCGCGGCCTCGAGCCGGGCTTCGGCCACCCGCAGCCCGCGCCGCGCGAGGGGGAC
>JALSJG010000104.1 GCA_026989475.1 Thermaceae bacterium
CGAACGCTTCTCGCTTTCCGACGACGAAGCGCTCAAGCTCGCCGAGTGGGCGATTTTGATCGAGGCGCACTACTCGAAAAAGCGGAAAAGCGAGACCCCGATGGACATCGAGTGGGCCAAGGACGGGCTCACCGGAGAGCTCTTCGTCGTCCAGGCCCGACCGGAGACGGTGCACTCCCAGAAGAAGCCGGTGCTTAAGCGCTACGAGCTGCTCGAGCGGAGCAGGGTCCTGGTCGAGGGGCTCGCGGTGGGGGGCAAGATCGCGAGCGGCCGCGTGCGGGTGATCCTCGATCTCAACGAAATGGACCAGTTCCAGCCCGGGGAGGTGCTGGTCACCCGGATCACCGACCCCGACTGGGAGCCGATCATGAAGCTCGCGGCGGCGATCGTCACCGACCGCGGCGGGCGCACCTCGCACGCGGCGATCGTCTCCCGGGAGCTCGGGATCCCCGCGGTGGTGGGCACCGAGGTCGCGACCCAGGTGCTGAAAACCGGGACGGAGGTCACGGTAAGCACCGCCGAGGGGGAGGTCGGCCGGGTCTACGAGGGCAGGCTCGAGTACCGGGTGGAGGAGATCGACCCCGAGAAACTTCCGCGACCCAAGACCAAGATCATGCTCAACGTCGGCAACCCCGAGGAAGCCCTTAAAAACGCGCTTTTGCCCTCGGACGGGGTGGGGCTACTTCGCATGGAGTTCGTCTTCGCCTCCTGGGTGGGGGTGCACCCCCTCGCGCTCATCCACTTCGACAAACTTCCGATCCGCGTCAAGCGGGCGGTGGCCGAGCGCACCCGGGGCTACGAGGACAAGACCTTCTACTTCGTGGGCAAGCTCTCCCAGGGCATCGGCCTGATCGCGGCGGCGTTCTGGCCGAGGCCGGTGATCCTGCGGTTTTCCGACTTCAAGACCAACGAGTACGCGGGGCTTTTGGGCGGGGAGCTCTTTGAGCCCAAGGAGGAAAACCCCATGCTCGGCTGGCGGGGGGCGAGCCGCTACTACCACCCCGACTACAAGGAGGGGTTCCTGCTCGAGCTCGCCGCCGTCCGCCGGGTGCGGGAGGAGTTCGGGCTTAAAAACCTCAAGGTCATGGTGCCGTTTTGCCGCACCCCCGAGGAGGGGGACCGGGTGCTCGAGGTGATGCGGGAAGGGGGGCTCGAGCCGGGGAAGGATGGGCTCGAGGTCTACGTGATGGCCGAGATTCCCTCGAACGTCTGGCTCGTCGAGGAGTACGCCAAGCGGTTTGACGGCTTCTCCATCGGCACGAACGACCTGACCCAGCTCACCCTCGGGGTGGACCGGGACTCCCAGCGGGTCGCCCCGCTCTTCGACGAGCGGAACGAGGCGGTGAAACGGGCGGTGGCCCGGATCATCGAGGGCGCCCACGCCGCCGGCCGCCACGTGGGGGTCTGCGGCCAGGCCCCGAGCGACTACCCCGAGTTCGCCGCCTTCCTGGTGGAAAAGGGGATTGACTCGATCAGTCTCAACCCGGACGCCCTCCTCCGGACCCTCCTCGCGGTGGTGGAGATGGAGAAAAAGCTAGGGGGCTAAAACCGCGCGGGCGCGCTCGAGGATGGCCCGGGCCGCCTCGATCGCGGCCCGGGCCTCGCTTTCGGTGTAGCTCTCCCCGGGAGTCAGGTCCGCAAGGGCGTCGGGGTAACGGGTAGGGATGTAAAGCTTATCCAGAGCAAAGGCGGCCTCTAAGAGATCCTCAAACCGCTCGCGAAGGGCTTTTTAGGGCAGAGCACGCACCAACCTCGCCACGGAGTGACCCCAGGGGTCCTCGTCGATCCCAAACCAAACCGCCTTCATTGCTTTTTCGCCCGACTGCTTTGCGAGGAAGGCAGCCTGGGCGAACTTCCCCGCCTGGCGAAGCGCCTCGGCCGCCTCCAGGTCATCCGCCGCCTGCAGGAACCACCGCTTCGCCTCCCTCGCGAGTTTTTCCTCGCTCATAAAGCACCACCGCCTCCCGCAAGACCCCCCGGAGAAAGGGCAGATCTTTCCGGGCCTCGAACTCCTCGGGGGTAAGCACCACGAGCTCCAAAGGCCGGGGCGCGTCCTTCAAAAGGTCGAAAAGGGCCCCGATGCGCCTCAGGGGAGGAAGACCGGTACGCCACACGGCCAAGAGATCCAGGTCCGTGCGGCGCGTCGCCCTCCCCCGGGCGAACGACCCAAAGAGGTAGACCCGTTCCACGCCCGGCTCTCCGGCGAGCCGGCGCGCGGCCTCGGCGAGCCAGGCGCGTTCCTTCACGGCCCCAGTGTACTTGAAGAAAAGCGGGGCCTTTGCTAACCTCATACTTGGCTTTGGGCCGCGGTCCGCGGTAGCTCAGCTGGTAGAGCGGTCGGCTGTTAACCGACTGGTCGCAGGTTCGAGTCCTGCCCGCGGAGCCAAGAGGGGCGCCCCGAAAGGGGCGCCTTTGCTATTTTGAAACCATGGTCTACGGCGCCGACTGGGCGGGCTCGGGCTGGGTCCTGGTAGGGCTCGAGCACGGCGCGTTCTTTGCCACGCTCGTTTCCCGCTTCGAGGAGGTGCTCGCCCGCACCGAGGGCGGGATCCTCGTGGTGGACGTGCCCATCGGCCTTCCCGAGCGGGCAAGCCCGGGGGGGCCGGGCCGCCGACCGGGCCGCCCGGAAGCTTTTGCCCAAGGAGCGGAAAAGCTCGGTCTTCCCCACCCCGAGCCGGCGGGCGCTCGGTGCGGAAAGCTTCGAGGAGGCCCGGCGGCTGAACGCCCCCGCCGGCCTCAACCGCCAGACCTACGCCCTCTTTCCCGTGCTCCGGGAGGTGGACCGGGCGATGCGCCCCGAGCTCCAAGAGCGGGTCTACGAGGGCCACCCCGAGCTCGGCTTCCTGCACCTCGCGGGGCCCGCGCTGGTGCGCACCTCGAAGCGGGACCGGTGGGGGCTCTTCCAGAGGAACGAGGTCTTGATGGAGGCGTTTGGACCCGCGTGGCAGGTGCTCTTTCTCGAGGCTCCCCTGCCTCCGGCGAAAAAGCGCGACCTGGTGGACGCCGGGGCACTCCTTTGGACCGCCCAGAGGATCGCTCGGGGCGAGGCCCGCTGTGTGCCCGAGCCGCCCGACGAGGACGCCCGGGGCCTTCGGATGGCGATCTACTTTTGATCGAGCGGGAAGGGGGGCGGAGCGTCGGGAGCATCGAGGGCACGGCGAACGCCGGCGGCAAAGGCCTCGGCGTCGAGCCCCGGGACCCGGCGAAGATGCCCGAGAGCCTTATGCAAAAGCCGCTCGGCCCCCCGGCGGCTGGTTCGGGCCTTGTGAAGGGCAGCCGCGAGCTGGATCAGCCCTTGCAAGAACTCGCGCTCGGGGCCCGAGGCCGAAAGCCAGAAGGGCTCGAGCACCTCGTGCACCTCCCAGTACCGACCCGCGCGCCAAAGCGCCCGCGCCTTCGCCTTTACTTCCTCAGGCAGCG
>JALSJG010000105.1 GCA_026989475.1 Thermaceae bacterium
GGCTGGCAAAACGCACCTCGATTCCCGCGGCCCGGAGCGCCTCGAGCACGGCCGGGTCCTGGGGCTCGCCCCCCGGGCGCTCGTCCAGGATCACCCGTACCCGCACCCCCCGCCGCTTCGCCCGGGCCAGCTCCTCGGCGAGGTCGAGCCGGCCCCGGGTCCAGAGGTAGAGGGCGAGGTCGATCTCCCGTTCGGCGCTTCCGATCAGCGCCTTCAGGTACCCCACGCCGTCCTCGGGGGCGACGTAAAGCCTTTCGGCGGCGAAGGCGAGTGTGAAAAAGAGAAGGAAGGCGAGGAGGCGCCGCATCTAGACCTCCTCCGGGGGCTCGGGATCGGGGACCGGCTCGCCTTTGTAGGGTGAAGGGATCTTTAAAAGCACGGCCTTCTCGAGGGCCGCCTCCACCAGGGCGGGGACGTCGAGCCCGGATTCGGCGGCGTCGAGCTCCTCCGGCGTCGCCCGGGTGGCAGGGCGGCGCGGTTCCAAAAAGGAGCAGCAGTCCTGCTGCGGCAAGATGCTGATGGCGTAGGTACCGATTCTTTTCGCCTCCTCGATCACCTCGACCTTGTCCATGCCGACCAGGGGGCGGAGGACCAGGGCGTCCACCGCCTGGGAGACGGCGTGGAGGTTCTCGAGGGTCTGGCTCGCCACCTGCCCGAGGGCGTCGCCGGTGACGAGCGCCCCCGCCCCCTCGCGCCCGGCGAGGCGCTCGGCGATTCTGAGCATGAAGCGGCGGTAGAGAAGGGTGCGGTATTTTTCCGGGCTTTTGGCGTAGATCTCGGCCTGCACCCCGGCGAGCGGCACCAGGTAGAGCCGCGCGCCCCCCTGCCAGGCGGCGAGTATTTCGGCCTCGCGCTTGGCCTTGACCGCCGAGGCGAAGTCGGTGTGGGGGTAGGAATGAAAATGCACGAAGGCGCTCTTCGCCCCCCGCTTCATCACCCGCCAGGCCGCGACCGGCGAGTCGATGCCGCCGGAAAGCAGGGTCACCACCTTGCCGCTCGCCCCCACCGGGAGGCCGCCGGGGCCGGGGTGACGGAGCCTATCGGTATAGACCCAGGCGCGGTCGAGGGCGAACTCGAGGAAGACGGTGAGCTCGGGGTTTTTGAGGTCCACCTTGAGGCCGGTCTGGGAAACGATGCGACCGCCCACCTCGCGCTCGGCCTCGATCGAGGTGAAGGGGAGCTTCTTGTTGCCCCTTTTCGCGCTTACCCGAAAGCTCCGGACGTCCTTGGGGATGAGCTTGCGCGCGAGCTCGCTAAGAACCTCGAGCTCGGGCTCGGCCTCGAGGGCAAAGGCAAAGTTCGCGAGTCCAAAGACCTTGGAAAGCCTCTCCTTGACCTCGGGAAGCTTTGCCTCGTGGACGTTCCGCACCAAGATCCGTCCCGGGATCCGGCTCACCTTTAGGTCAAGGCCCAAAAGGGCCTCCTGCACCCGGGAGAGCAAGATCTGCTCGAAGCGGGCCCGGTTTCGCCCTTTCAGGCTCACCTCGTGGTAATGAAGAAGGGCGGTAAAGACTAGCGTTTCCATCGGAACAGCCTCTCCGCGTTCGCGTCGGTGATCGCCTCCGCCTCGTGGAAGGGGAGCTCCCAGAGCTCGGCGAGCTCGGCCAGGGTGTAGAGGGCGTAGGCGGGCTGGTTGTCGCGGCCGCGTTTCGGTTCCGGGGTGATGTAGGGGGCGTCGGTCTCGACCACGACCCGGTCCCTCGGTAGCTCGCGGGCGATCTCGCGAAGGCGCTTTTTCTTGCGGTGGGTGAGATTTCCGGCGAGGCTCACGTAACCGCCGAGCATAAGCGTCGTCTCTAAAAGCCCCTCGTGTCCTGAAAACGCGTGCAGCACGAAGCGGGGTGGCCGGTTTGCGAGCAGCCAGGCGATCAGGGCCCGCTCCGCCCGGTCCTCGCCCTCCTTGCTCCGGACGTGGAAGACGAGCACGTGGTCGTGGGCGAGGGCGAGCTCGGCCTGGAGCTCAAGGGCCCTTTGTTGCGCGGCCTCTCCCGCACGATCCCAGTAGAAGTCGAACCCGGTCTCGCCCACGGCCCGCACCCGGGGATGGGTGGCGAGGGCCCGGAGGTCGGCCTCCACCTCAGGGGAGAGGAGCTCGGCCTCGGTGGGGTGGAGCCCAACGGCGGCGTAGACGTTCTCGTTCGCCTCGGCGAATCGAATCGCCTGCCGGTTCCGCCGGGGGTCGGTCCCCACCGTGAGGAGGGCGGCGAAGTCGGAAGCCCGGTCGAGGCTCTTTGCCGGGTCCTTCTGCATGTCGAGGTGGGTGTGGGTGTCGGTCATGCCCGTTCATGGTACCGAAATATGCCTTAGTTCGGACGTTTGTCCGCTTTTCGGTGCTACAATACCCCCCAGGTTTCGGGGCGGGCCCTGGGCCCGCGGGGAGGCGATGAGGCATGCAGCAAGAGGTCGTACTGGCGATCGCCGGAGCAGGCGGCGACGGCGTGATCACGGCGGGGGACTTCATCACCAAATCGGCAGCCCGGAAAGGGCTGTTCGCCTTTATGCTGAAGTCCTACGGACCGCAGATTCGGGGCGGCGAGTCCTCGGCCCGAATCCGCGTATCGTCGAAGCCGATCTACAGCCAGGGAGACTACGTCGACGTGCTCGCGGTTTTCTCCTGGAAGGATTTCAAGCGCTTCACCGACGAGATTGAGCTTCGCGAGAACGCGGTCGTCCTCTACGACGAATCCGACAGGACGCCCCTTGAGGCGGTCCCGATTCCTCCGGAGAAGCACGCCCGCTTCATCGCGGTGCCCTTCAAGAAGCTCGCGAGTGAAGAGCTGAAAGTACCGCTCGCCAAGAACATGGTCCTGCTCGGCGTGCTCGGCGAGCTCTTGAACCTGCCGCTCGACGCTCTCAAGGATGCGGTGATGCAGAAGTTCGGCAAGAAGCGCCCCGAGGCGGCGGCGATCAACATTCAGGCGATCGACCTGGGCGCCGATTGGGTGAAGCGGAACCTCCCCGAGGGCATACCCTACCGGCTCGCGGCGGGGGGAGGGCGCCCGAAGTTGGTAATGACGGGGGACGACGCCCTCGCCTTCGGGGCGATCCATGCCGGGCTCCGCTTCTACGCGGGCTACCCCATTACGCCGGCGAGCCCGATCCTCGAGTTTCTGGCTCGGGAGCTTCCGCGCTTTGGCGGGGCGGTCATTCAGACCGAGGACGAGCTTTCGGCGGTAGCCATGGCACTCGGCGCCTCCTGGGCGGGGGCCCGGGCGATGACCGCGAGCTCGGGGCCGGGGATCTCGCTTAAGCAGGAGGCGATTGGCCTCGCGGCCATGGCCGAGATCCCGCTGGTGGTGGTCAACGTGCAGCGGGTTGGCCCGTCCACGGGGATTCCTTCCAAGACCGAGCAGGCCGATCTCTTTCAGG
>JALSJG010000106.1 GCA_026989475.1 Thermaceae bacterium
TCGACATCGTCGGCACCGGCGGCGACGGCAAGGGCACGATCAACCTCTCGACCGCGAGCGCCTTCGTCGCCGCCGCCGCCGGGATTCCGGTGGCGAAACACGGGAACCGGGCGGCGAGCTCCAAGTCGGGCTCGGCCGACGTGCTCGAGGCGCTCGGGGTCAGGATCGAGCTCGAGCCCGAGGCGGTCGCGCACCTGGTCCGCGAGGTGGGGATCGGCTTCCTCTTCGCCCGGAGCTTCCACCCGGCGATGCGGCACGTCGCCCCGGTACGCTCGGAGCTCGGGGTCCGCACCGTCTTCAACCTGCTCGGGCCGCTTACGAACCCCGCGCGGCCCGCCTACTTCCTGCTCGGGGTCTTCGACCCCGCGCTCCTTGAGCCCATGGCCCGGGCGCTTTCCGCGCTGGGGGTGAAAAGGGCCCTCGTCGTCCACGGCGAGGGGGCGGACGAGCTCGTGCTCGGGGAGAACGAGGTGCTGGAGCTCTCCGGAGGCGGGATCCGGCGCTACCGCCTCCACGTCCGCGAGCTCGGGCTGGAACCCGCGCCGATCGAGGCCCTGAAGGGCGGCACCCCGGAGGAAAACGCCGGGGTCCTCCGCAGGATCCTCGCGGGCGAGGAAACCGGCCCCAAGGCCGACGCCGTCGCCCTGAACGCGGGGGCCGCGATCTACGCCGCGGGCCGGGCGGAGAGCCTCCGGGCCGGGGTCGAGCGGGCGAGGGCCCTCCTGAGCGAGGGCGCGCCGGCGCGGGTGCTCGAGCGGCTGGTCGAGGAAAGCCGGCGGGCCGGGTAAGCTGAGCACGTGTTTCGGAACCTCGGCGCTTACCTCCGGGCGCTCAAGGCGCGGGGGGAGCTGCTCGCGATCGAGGAGCCGGTCTCGGCGGAGCTCGAGATCACCGCCCTCGCCGACCGCGCTTTTAAAACCGGCGGGCCGGCGCTCCTCTTCAAGAACGTTCGGGAAAAAGACTTCCCACTCGTGATCGGCCTATTCGGCACCCCCGAGCGCACCGCCTTCGCGCTCGGGGTCCGGCGCCTGGAGGAACTCGCAGAGCGGGTCGAGCGCCTGCTCGCCCTCGCCCCCGAGCCCGGGCTCCGGGGCATGGTCGCCCTTTTGCCCAAGCTCAAGGAGCTCAAGGGCCTCTTTCCCAAGCGGGTCGCCCGGGCGCCGGTGCAGGAGGTGGTCCAGACCGGGGAGGCGGTGGACCTCTCGCGCCTTCCGGTGCAGAAGTGCTGGCCGAAGGACGGCGGCCCCTTCATCACCCTGCCCCAGGTGATCACCAAGGATCCCGAGACCGGTGAGCTCAACGTCGGGATGTACCGGATGCAGGTGGTGGGGAAAAACCGCACCCTGATGCACTGGCAGCTCCACAAGACCGGCCGCCGCCACTTCGAAAAGGCCCGGGCGCTTGGAAAGAGGCTTCCGGTGGCGGTGGCCTTAGGCGGCGACCCCGTGCTCACCTACGCCGCCACCGCGCCGCTCCCCGAGCTTCCCGGGATCAGCGAGTACCACCTGGCGGGCTTCCTCCGGGGGCGGCCGGTGGAGCTGGTGCGGGCCAAGACGGTGGACCTCCCGGTGCCGGCGGAGGCCGAGTTCGTGCTCGAGGGGTACGTGGATCCGGCGGAGCCCTTTGAGCTCGAGGGTCCCTTCGGCGACCACACCGGCTTCTACACGCCCAAGGACCGCTTCCCCGTCTTCCACGTCACCGCCCTCACCTACCGGAAGCACGCGATCTACCCCTCGACGATCGTGGGCGTGCCCCCGATGGAGGACGCCTGGCTGATCGAGGCCAGCGAGCGGCTCTTTCTACCCCCGGCGAAGACCGTACTCCCGGAGCTTGCGGACTACCACATGCCCCCCGAGGGGGTAGCCCATAACTGGGTCAACCTGAGCATTCGAAAGCGTTATCCGGGGCAGGCCTTCAAGGTCGCCTACGGACTTTTGGGTCTCGGTCAGATGGCGCTCGCCAAGATGCTGGTGGTGGTGGACGCGGACGTTCCGGTCAAGCCTGGATTCGCCGCCTTTCTGCAGGCGGTGGCCCGGCTTGATCCCGGGCGGCACGTCGTCTTCCTCAAGGGTCCCTTGGATGAGCTCGACCACGCCCCCCCCGTCGCCACCTACGGGGGCAAGCTGATTCTCGACGGCACCCGGAAGCTGCCCGCAGAGGGCGCGGTGCCAGAGCCCCCCACGCCAGGGCCGGTGCGTCACCCAGAGCTACGCCGCCAGGCCGCCTGGCCCGGGGTGCTCGCGCTTACCCTGAACAAGCAACGACCCGGCCAGGTCCGCAGCCTGGCGCGGGAAGTGCTCGCCGCACCGGCCGCCCATGGTACCCGGGTGCTCCTGGTCACCGAGGACCGCATCGACCCCCGCAAGCCCGAGCCGCTCATGTGGCTCCTGCTCGCGAACCTCGACCCTGCCCGGGACGCGTGGCTGGAGGAGACCGCTTGGGGCGCGGTTCTGGTCCTCGATGGCAGCCCGAAGCTCCCCGAAGAAGGCGCCCGCCCCTGGCCGGAGGTGGCCGAGCTGCCGCCGTCGGTCTGGGAGCAGGTCGCGGCGCTCTTGGAGAAGTATCGTATAGGGGATGATTAGAGGGATTGCGCTGCTCGCACTGCTGGGCTGGGCCGCGGCCCAAACCCTGGTGGGAACGATCGGGGCGGCGGCCAGCGCTCTGGCCCTGGACCCGTCGGTGCGCCTGCCTCAAGGGAGTTATCGGGTGGAGGGCGGGTTGACCCCCGCGCTGGCCCAGCGCCTCGGGGACGCCGCCCGCTGGCAGAACTACGAGATCTACGTGCTCAAGGGACCGGTCGCCGGCGTCGGCGAAGCGGCGCTCACCAGGCTCAAAGCCAGCTTCCTGGCCGCGGGCTACCAACTGGTGGAGGAAGCGAAAACCCGCGCGGGCAAGGAAACGCGCGTGCGGCTCGTTTTCCAATCCCCCGAGGGAAGGCCCGTGCTGCTTTTTGCCATCCGGGCCCCAAGAACCTTCGTGTACCTGGTGGCCGAACGTCGCCCTTGACTTCCGCAACGGGTACCCCGCAAGCTAGGGGAGTAAAGGAGGTGAGAAGGTATGCCGCACGTCATCGCTGAGCCGTGCATCGGGACCAAGGACCGGTCCTGCGTGGAGGTCTGCCCCGTGGAGTGCATCCACCCCACCGAGGAAGAGGATAAGGGCGAGTTCATGCTCTTTATCCACCCGGAGGAGTGCATCGACTGCGGTGCCTGCGTCCCCGCCTGCCCCGTGAGCGCGATCTATCCCGAAGAGGATCTTCCGGAGGAGTGGCAGCACTACGCCGAAGCCAACAAGGACTACTTCGAACTCGACTACGACGCCTTCCTCCAGAAGTGGGGACACCTGGCGGAGAAGGCTTAG
>JALSJG010000107.1 GCA_026989475.1 Thermaceae bacterium
CGTCACCGGGGGTGCCTCCTTTGGGAGGCTGAGAAGGCGCGCCGCGCCTACCCTTGGAACCTGATCCGGGTAATGCCGGCGTAGGGAAGGTGACGAGCCTTCCCCTCCTGGTGACGGAAGGAGGGGTTTTTATGTGGAAAAAGCTCCTGGCAATCGGGCTATCGCTGCTTGGGCTTTCCCTCGTACAGGCCGAGGAACTAAGGGTGCTCACCCACTCGAGCTTCAGCCTCTCGAAGTCGCTCATCCAAAAGTTCGAGCAGGAGACCGGCATTCGGCTCCGCTTCATCGAGGGCGGGGACGCCGGAGAGACCCTGAACAAGGCGATCCTCACCAAGGACGCCCCGATCGCCGACGTGCTCTACGGGGTGGACAACACCTTCCTCTCCCGCGCCCTCGAGGCTGGCATCTTCGAGCCCTACGCCTCCCCCGAGGTACGAAACCTCAAATCGGAGACGATCCTCGACCCCACCCTGCACGCGATCCCGGTGGACTATGGCTACGTCGCCCTTAACTACGACAAGGAATACTTCCAGGGCCGGGCGCTCCCCAGGTCCTTCGCGGAACTCGCCGATCCCGCGTTCGCCCGGCTTTTGGTGGTGGAAAACCCCGCCACCAGCTCGCCGGGCCTCGGCTTCTTGCTGGCCACGATCGACGCCTTCGGCGAGGATGGCTACCTCGACTTCTGGGCCCGGCTCCGGAACGGGGGTGTGCGGGTGACGAAGGGCTGGAGCGAGGCCTACTTCGCCGCCTTCACCCGCTACGGCGGCGACCGGCCGATCGTGGTGAGCTACACCACAAGCCCCGCCGCCGAGGTCTACTTCTCCGAGGGCAAGTACCGAGAACCCCCTACGGGAAACCTGCTCTTTCCGAAGAGCGCCTTCTACCAAGTCGAGTTCGTGGGGATCCTGAAGGGTACGAAGAAACGGAAGGCGGCGGAGCGGTTCGTCGACTGGCTCCTTTCCAAAGAGGTGCAGGAGGACATCCCCCTTAACATGTGGGTCTTCCCCGCCCGGCGGGACGCGCGACTTCCGGAGGTCTTCCGCTTCGCGGAAATCCCTAGCGAACCGGCCCGCGTGGACCCCGAAGCGATCCGGCGAAACCGCGCCCGCTGGATCCGGGACTGGACCGCGGTGGTGCTCAAGGGGCTCGACCCGAAGGACGTGCGTTAGGCGTGCACCGGCCGGCCCTCGCCCTCTTCCTGCTCTTTTTGCTCGGGGCGCTCCTTTACCCTCTCGCCCGGGTCTTCGCCCTGGGAGCGGGGCCGGGTTTTTTCCAGGTGCTCGCCGACCCCTACTACTGGGGCCGGCTCCTTTGGAGCCTGGAGTACGGGCTGGTCTCCGCCGCCGTGGTGGTGCTGCTCGCGGTGCCGGTGGCCTACGGGCTCGGCTACGCCTTCCCCGGCCGAGCCCTCTGGGTCGCGTTTGCGGGGGTGCCCTTCGTGCTGCCCACCATCGTGGTGGCGGCGGGGTTTTTGGCGCTGGTGGGGCCCCGGGGGCTCCTCGGGGTGAATCTGGTGGGGACCCCCTTCGTGCTCGTCTGGGCCTCGGTCTTTTACAATCTCGGCTTTGCCGCCCGGATCCTTCACGGGCTGCTCGCGCGCGCCGGAGGGGAGCTCGAGGCCGCCGCTCGCACGCTCGGGGCCGGCTCTTTCCGGGCCTTTTTCCGGGTGACGCTGCCGGTGCTTCTCCCCGGGATCCTGGCCGCCGGCGGGCTCACCTTCCTCTACACCTTCGCGAGCTTCGGGGTGCCCCTCTTGCTCGGGGGATACCGCTACGCCACCCTCGAGGTCGAGATTTACCGTCTCCTCGCCTACGAGCTCGATTTTCCCTGGGCGAGCGCCCTGGTGCTCTGGCAGGTCCTGGTGCTCGCCCTGGTGAGCCTCGGATACCTTTGGGCCGCGCGGCGGATGGCGGGAGAGCTCGCCCCAGGAGCACCGAGGCCGCTCTCCGGACCCGGCCGCATCCTGCTCGCGGGGTTGCTTTGGGGGGGACTCTTCTTGCTGCTGCTCCCGGCCCTCGCCCTCCTCGCCGCGAGCTTCCAGGGCCCGGAGGGATGGGGACTGGGCAACTACCTCAGGCTTTTGCGCGCGGAGGAGAGCTATTTCGCACCGAGCCTCGGGGCCGCCTTGAAAAATACCCTCCTCTTCGCCACCGCCTCCCTGCTCCTGGCCCTTCCCGCAGGCCTTTTCTACGCCCTCTCGGCCCGGCGCGGGGGTTTTTCCGTCGAGCTGCTCGGGCTTCTTCCGCTTTTCGTGAGCCCGGTGAGCCTCGGGATCGGCTACCTGCTCGCCTACCCCGAACTCCGGGCCCACGCCTTCATCTTGATCCTCGCCTACGCCACCCTCGGCTACCCGCTCTTTGCCCGGGCGCTCCTCCCCGCGCTCCGGGGGCTTTCCGAGGAACTCCTCGGGGCCGCCGCCACCCTGGGGGCCGGGCCCTGGCGGCGGCTCCTTCGGGTCGAGCTGCCGCTCGTGCGCCCGGCGCTCTTCGCCGGGAGCGCCCTGGCATTGGCCAGCGCCATCGGCGAGTTCGGAGCCACGATGCTGCTCGTGCGGCCCGAGTGGGCCACGCTGACGGTGGCGATCTACGAGCGGCTGGCCAAGCCCGGGCTTGCCAACTACGGCGAGGCGATGGCGATGAGCGTGGTGCTCATGGCGGCGTCGGGGCTTTTGTTCTTTGCCTTTGCCCGGGGGTCGGAGCTTGGCTGAGAGGGCGCTTTTCCTCGACGGGGTGGAAAAACGCTACCCTGGGTTTTGCCTCGCACTCGAGCTCGAGCTCGCGCCGGGCGAGACGCTCGCCCTCCTCGGTCCCTCGGGGAGCGGGAAGAGCACGCTACTCAAGATCGTGGCCGGGCTCGAGCCCCCGGACCGGGGCCGCGTCTTCCTCCACGGCCGGGACGTCACCCGCCTTCCCCCGGAACGCCGGGAGGTGGGGATGGTCTTCCAGAGCTACGCCCTTTTCCCCCACCTCACGGTCTACGAAAACATCGCTTTCGGCCTGGTGGAACGGCGCTGGCCCCGGCAGGCCATCCGGGAGCGGGTGGAGGAGCTATTAGAGCGTACGGAGCTCACCCCCCACGCCGGCAAAAGACCCTCCCAGCTTTCGGGCGGCGAGCGCCAGCGGGTGGCCCTCGCCCGGGCGCTCGCGCCCCGCCCCCGCCTCCTCCTCCTCGACGAGCCCCTGGCGGCCCTCGACCTAAGGCTCCGGGAGGAACTCCTCTTCCTGCTCCGCCGGGTGCTCCGGGAAGAGGGCCCGGCGGCGCTCTACGTCACCCACGACCAGGCCGAGGCCTTCGCGCTCTCCGACCGGGTGCTCGTGCTCCGCGAGGGGCGGCGGATGCAGGA
>JALSJG010000108.1 GCA_026989475.1 Thermaceae bacterium
CGCGCGCGGGGTTTTACCCTGGTGGAGCTCCTGATCGCGCTGGCACTCTTCCTAGTGCTGCTCGGCTTCGCTTACCAGACCACGGTCCGGTTCTTCCAGATCCGGAGCGACCAGGATGCCGCCACCAGTGCACAGGCCAAGCTGCGCAGGGTCGTTGAGGTACTCACCCAGGAGCTGCGGAGCTCGGTACTGGGGGCGGTCGTGGACGAACCCTACCCCTCCGGTGCCGATCGGATCTCCTTCGCTACCCTGCGCCTCCCCGAGGAGGGCAGCGCGACCTCGATCGGCGGCCATAAGGTAACCCGTCTCTACCTCGAGGAACTCACCCTCCTGGCCGGAGCCACGCCCCCGGTTGAGGAAGGGGGTCGGCTGCTCGTAGTCAACCGGGACAGCGGCAAGGCGGTGGTGGTGGACGTCAGCGATACGCCGACGCGCGTACCCGCGCCAAGCGGATCGAAGTACTACCAATGGCGAATCCCTCATGCCGGGTGCCGGAACCCCCTCTCCTACAGCAGCAACACCCTGGCTTTCCCCCTGCGTCTGCTGGGGCTTCGCTACGACGCGGGTACCCGACGCCTGTTTTTCTACGAAGACGGCGAAGAGGCCCCGATGGCCTACGACATCGCGGGATTCCAGATCGCTTACGTGTACCTGAACACCCGGACGGGTGCCTATACGGTCAATCCCCCCGGGTTCAGCCCGACGAAAAAGGCCTTTGGGGACTACGTGCTGAAGCGGCTCAGGCTGAGCCTGGCGGCCGAGGTGCCCGGGCGCACCCGAAGCTTCCGTCGTGAGCTGGTGGCCCCGGTCGAGCTCGCCTCGTTGAACGCCACCGGCAGCGATGAACTCTTCTACCTGAGGGAGGTGGTCCCGTGCGACTAGACCGATCCGGGCTCGCCCTGGTCACGACCCTCTTCGCGCTGGTCGTGTTGGGGGCGGTGGCCCTGCTGATCTTTAGCAGGACCCTTTCCGAGATACGGCAAAGCCGCAACAACCTCGCCATCGTACAAACCCTGATGCTCGCCCGGGGTGCCGCGAACACGGGGGAGATCCTCCTCGCTACCGAGATCCGCGACCGCCTCCGCCAGGAAGTGCGCCGCCACGCGAGTACCACCGGGGCCTGGGCCTTCGGTTCCGGGAGCGGCGAGGAGCCGGACCCCGTAAGCCTGGCGGAGGCACTCGTACCGGTCGCCGAGGCCCTGCAAGCGACGGTGGACGCCGAACTTTGCGGTCTAAACCCGGCACCCGAGGGGAGCGGCGGGCGCGCAAGGCTGCGTATCCACTTCCTCGCCAAAGCCTGCGACGAGGACCTGCCCAGCGGGGTACGGCTCCCGCCCCCCCGGTTCGTGGAAGGGAGCGCGCGCACGGGAAGCGGGGTAAGTTTCCGACAGGTTTACGCGCTCCCCTTTATTCTGGTCGCCGAAGGAAAGCTCGGGCCCTACCGGCGAAACATCGTGGCCCAGGGAGAGTTCCGCTTCGTACTGGGTCGGGCAAGCTTTGCCCAATACGCGCTTTTTACCAACGTGCATGCCCTCCCGAGTGGAACCAGCGTCTGGTTCACCGATCGTACCCTCTTTGACGGACCGGTCCACACCAACCAGTACTTCCGCTTCTACCGCCAGCCCTGGTTTGGCGGCCTGGTGACCAGCGCGGGCTGTTTAAATCCTGGGGACACTTCTTGCCTTGGTAGGGTACGCCCCGGGGCCCGGTTCTACGGCGAAGGCTTTGTCCGCGACAGCGAGATGACGCCAAGCCCCACCCGCCCGTCCTACACCAACCCCTACGGCACCCACGAGCCCCAGCTCACCGGCGGGGTGGACTGGCGGGCTTCCTTCATCCCCCTCCCCATCAACAACCAGGAACAGCGGGCAGCCGCCCAGGCTGCGGGCCTTTACTTTGACGCCCATCTCGCCGATCTCAACCTCTATACCGAGACCGTAGGAGAAACGCTCTATCAGAGAATCGACGTGCGGGTCTGCACCCGGTACCGGCGGGGGCGCTGCCGCGCCTACCGGCTCGAGCGCTACCGCTACACCGCCGACCTTCGGTTGGAGAAATGGCAGGACGGCGAGTGGGTCACGGCACGCCCCCGCTTCAACGGCGTGATCTTCAGCGAAGGTCGCATTCTCAGTTTGCGAGGTCCCGAACGTAGCAATCCGGACGATCCCGATACCGCCGGACCCGCGCTCGCTTCCTTCGCCCAGATCACGGTGGCGGCCACGCGAACGATCCGGATCACCGGTGATCTCAAATACCAGGACCGTCCCTGCTCCGTCCCCCCACGCCGCAACGAGGATGGAAACGTACAACCCGCGGTCTGCGAGAACCTCGACGCCATCAACGTACTCGGCGTCTACAGCCAGGACGGGAACGTGTTGATCGCGGGCAACGCCCCCCGGAACCTGAACATCGACGGCGTGCTCATGTCCGGCCGGGGGGTGGTCCAGGTCGAGGACTACGACCGGATCCCTCCCCGGGGCTCGGTCTACCTGACCGGTGGCATCATCGAGTACTACTACGGGGCCTTCGGCACCTTCAATGCCACGACCGGCCGCATGGTGTCCGGCTACGGGCGCCGGTTTACCTTCGACCGGCGGATGGCGCGGGGTCTCGCGCCCCCCTTCTTCCCCACCACCCAACTCGCCGACGTACAGTCGATCTCGATCTACAGCTTCGGCCAACGGGAGCAGGTTTACTAGGGAAGGATCTTCCCGGGGTTCAACCGCCGATCAGGGTCGAAGGCATGCTTCATGGCGCGGAAGGCCTCGAGGGTCGCCTCGTCCACTGCCTCGGCCAAGAACGCCCGCTTCATAAGCCCCACCCCGTGCTCGCCGGTGATCACGCCGCCGGCCTCGAGGGCAACCCGGGCGATCGCGTGGGCGAGCTCGTGGACCTTCGCCAAGTCCTCTCCGGGTCCGTAGAGGATGTTGGGGTGGAGGTTGCCGTCGCCGATGTGGCCGAACTGCACTAGGGGAAAACCAAAGGCTTCGCCCAGGTCGCGGATCTTGTGGACGACCTCGACGAGCTTCGAGCGGGGAACGGCGATATCCTCGTTGAGCTTAAAGGGCTTGATCCGCCCGAGCGCCGGGCTCACCGCCCGTCGGGCCTGCCAGAGCCTTTCCGCCTCGGCGGCGTCCCCCGCCCTTTGGACCCGGGCGCCGTGGGCCTTGAAGGCGTCGGCCACCAGGGCGAGCTCCTCCTCCACGATCGCCTCGTCGTCCCCGTCGGTGTCCACGAGGAGCATCGCTCCCGCTTCAGTGTCGAGCCCGTAGCCAAACGCCGCCTCCACCGCGCGGATGCAACCCTGGTCCAAAAACTCGAGCTTCGCCGGTACCGC
>JALSJG010000109.1 GCA_026989475.1 Thermaceae bacterium
AAGAGCTCGACCCCCATCTCGTCCAGCCGGGTGATCGCGCCGGCGGCGTCGTTGGTGTGCAGGGTGGCGATCACCAGGTGGCCGGTGAGCGCGGCCTCGACCGCGATCTTGGCGGTTTCGGTGTCGCGGATCTCGCCCACCATGATGATGTCCGGGTCCTGCCGCAAGAACGCCCTGAGCGCCTTGGCGAAGTCGAGGCCGGCCTGGGGGTTTACCTGCACCTGGTTGATCCCGGGGATCTCGTACTCCACCGGGTCCTCGACCGTCATCGTGTTCTTGTCCGGGGTGGAGATCCGCTTCAGGATCGAGAAGGTGGTGAACGACTTGCCGGAGCCGGTGGGGCCGGTGATCAGGAAGATCCCGTAGGGCTTGCTGATCACGTCCTTGAAGCGCTGGAGGACGTCGGGGGCGAAGCCAAGTTCCTCGATCTCGGGGATCTCGGAGGCCTTCCGGAGGAGGCGCATCACCGCCTTCTCGCCGTAGACCGTGGGCACGGTGGAAAGCCGCAGGTCCACGTCGATCGAGCGGTCCTTAAAGCGCACCCGGCCGTCCTGGGGGACGCGTTTTTCCGCGATGTTGAGCCGCCCCATGATCTTGATCCGGGCGATGATCGCGTTGGCGGCGCTTTTCGGGAGCTTGGTGTACTCCCGGAGCGCGCCGTCGACGCGGATGCGCACCAGCACGTGGTCCTCGCGGGGCTCGACGTGGATGTCGGAGGCCTCCTGGAGGTAGGCCTCGCGGATGATCTGGTTGACGAGGCGTACGACCGCGTTGTCGTCGAGCGCGGTTTCTTCCTCGACCTGTTCCTCCGCCCGGCCTTGGGCGAGCTCGCGGGCGAGCTCGGAGAGGTCGCCCGCGGCCCCGTAGTAGCGCTCGATCAGCTTGAGGATCTTTTCCTCGGTCGCCACCGCCGGCTGGATCTCCTTGCCGGTAAGGATGCGGAGGTCGTCGATGGCGAAGATGTTGCGGGGGTCCTTCATCAGGACCACGAGGCGCCCGTCCTCGACATGGTGGGGGAAGACGGTATAGCGCCGGGCGGCCGCTTCGGGGATCATCTCGGCCGCAAGGGGGTCCGGCGGGTTCTCATCGGGGTCGACGTAGGGATAGCCGAGCTGGATCGCGAGCGACTGGGCCAGCATCTCGGGGCTGATCTTGCCCGACTGGATGAGGGTATCCTCGAGCTTCCCGCCGCCCGCCCGTTGTTTCCGTAGCGCTTCCTCGACGTCCTCGCGGCTGACGAACCCAAGTTCCACCAGGATTTCGCCGAGCGGCCGGGTACGGCCGAGCTTTGACTGGACCATCAGCGCTTCGGAGAGCTCCTCGCGGCCCAGCTTTCCGGACTCGACCAGGGCCTCCCCGAGCCGGGGTCGCTCGGGGTAGACCCGTTTAAAGAGCGCGTCCCAGGCTGAAGGCGGGGCAAGAAGAAAGCGGACGTCGCGCTTAAGGAGGTCTTGGATCGCTTCCCGCTTCCGGGGATCGGCGAGGACGACGGTCACCGTCCCCTCCTTTTCCTCCACCGGGATCGCCTGGTGGCGAAGGGCGTCGGCGCGGAGAAGGTAGGAGGCGACCGCCGGGTCGGGATCCAGGCCGTCGGTCTTGGGGAGGAACTCGAGCCCCTCCTTCTCGGCGATCGCCCGGTAAAGCTCGGTCTCGTTCAGCCAGCCCCGCTTGATCAGGATCCGACCCAGGAGTTCGCCGGTCTTTTCCTGTTCGGCGAGGGCTTGCTCGAGCTGCTCGGGGGTGATCAGGCCCTTTTTCACCAGGAGCTCCCCGAGCCGGACCTGGCCCTCGGGCGTGGTTTTGGGCTTTTCCGGGAGCTTGAGTCCGAGCTCCGGGTAGTTTTTAGCCAGGGCGTACTGGAATGCGCTGCGCAGCGTCTGGTAGGGCTCGACCTCGAGCCCGGTCAGGTCCTCGACCTCCTCGACCTTGAGGTTGTCGAGGGGATCGGTGAAGGCGACCCGCAGTTTGTCTCCCTCCCGGGCGAAGGGGATGGCCTCGAGCTCCTGGGCCCGCTCCGCCGGCAAAAGGGCCCGGACCTCGGGCGGGATCTCGAGCTCGTGAAGGTCCACCAGCGGGATCCCGAACTTCTCCTCGATCGCCTGGGCGATCCGCCGCTCGGAGAGGAGGCCCATCTCGACCAGGGTGTCGGCGAGCCTCCCACCGACGGCGGCCTGGCGTTCGAGCGCCCGTTGAAGGTCCTCGTCGGAGAGAATGCCTCCTTCGATCAATGCGGCGCCGAGGCGTTTGTCGGCAATGGTTAGCGTGCTCATCCTAGCCCTTGCCTCCCTCGTACGGTGTTCCTTTCATACTATTTCCCCTAATCCGGTGGTGTCGTTCAAATCGGCGCAGCCAGCGGGTATGGGGGAGGGCGTCCTCGGCGAGGGGTTCCACCAGCGCGAAGCGAAGGCCCAAAAGCCGCGCCCCGAGGAGATCGGTGAAGACCTGATCCCCCACCGCGAGCACCTCGTCCTTGGGCAGCCCGAGCGCTTTCAGGCCCCAGAGGAAGCCAAAGGGCAGGGGCTTTGCCACCGGCCCCGCCCCGGGAACGCCGAGGAGCGCGGCCGCCTGCCGCACCCGGTGGGGCCTGGCGTTGGTGACCAGCGCGAGGCGGATTCCGTGGCCCTTGAGCGCTTCCGCCCAGCGGCGGACTTCCTCGGGGAGCGGGCCCGGGTCCTTGGGGGGGAGCAGGGTGTTGTCGAGGTCGAGCAGGAGCCCCCGGACCCCGAGCTCCGAAAGGCGCTTTGGGGTGAGCTCGGTGACCCGGGCAAGCCGGAGCTCGGGCTCAAGGCGCACGCTGGATCACCCCCCACATCCGCCCGCTTCGCTTTCCCTGGCGCCGGTAGGAAAAGAGGTCTTCGCTTTCGAAGGTACAGCGGCGCACGTTCCAGACCTGCGTGACCCCGAGCGATTCGAGCCGCGCCTCGATGGCGGCGGCGAGATCGAGACGAAAGCGTCCGGGCTCGAGGGGATCGGGGAAGGCGAACCCCCCCACCGCCTCCGCCACCTCGGGGCCCACCTGGTAGCACTTGCCGCAGATGCCCGGCCCGATGGCGACCCGGAGCCGTCGCGGATCGCTGCCGAAGGCCTCCTGCAGGGTCCGCACCGCGTTCTCCACGATCCCCGCGGCCACCCCCCGCCAACCGGCGTGGACCGCCCCCACCGCGCCGCTTTCCGGGTCCTCGAGGAGCACGGGGTAGCAGTCGGCCACCGATACGCGGAGCAGGAGCCCCGGCACGCGGGTCACCGCCCCGTCTCCTTCCCCGATCCCCGGCCCCTCGGCCACGACCACCCGGTTCCCGTGGACCTGGTCGAGGGCAAACTCCGG
>JALSJG010000110.1 GCA_026989475.1 Thermaceae bacterium
GGGTGAGCCCCGGGAGCTCGATCACGATCCGGTTTTTCCCCTGGATCTGGATCACGGGCTCGGCCACGCCCAGGGCGTTGATGCGGTTTTCGAGCACGGTGCGAACCTGCTCGAGCTCCTCCTGGGTAGGGTTTTCCACCGTGGTCTTGAGCACGATCCTGAGCCCGCCCTGCAGGTCGAGCCCGAGCCGGAAGCGGGGCTCGTCGGGCGGCGCCCAGGGCTTCCAGATGGCGGCGAGGGCCGCCAGAAAAACGATGAGCAAAAACCAACCGGTCCACTTTCCGGACTGCATCCTTCACCTCCTCTCTTACCGAAAAACCAGAAGCCTCGCGCCTACCGAAAGGACGGGACCGGTGGCTATCCGCCCTCGAGCAAAAGCCGGGAGAGGAAGAGGTACCGCCGGCGCTCGGGCCGGGGCGGGAGGAGGCGGAGCCGGGCCCTGGAGGTCCCCCGCCAAGCCCCTCCCCCAAGCCCGCCGGCGACGAGCGCCAGGGCCCCCAAAGCCACGCCCACCAATCCCGTTTTGGCGACGAGCTCGGGGCCCGGAGCAAAGAGTCCGCTCGAAACCGGGGGCGGGGCCGGGGCGGGGGCCGGCAGCGCCAAAAACAAAAGCGCCAGGGCCACGAAAAGCGACCCTAGGCGCACGCGCTCCTTCCCGCCCGGCATACCGGGCCCTATGTTAACCGGTCAGGCCCGGGCGACCTCGACGACCTCGAGGGCCTCGAGCACGTCCCCCTCCTCAAAGTCGTCGAACCCGGCGAGCTTGATCCCGCACTCGTAGCCGGCGGGCACCTCGCGAACGTCCTCCTTGAAGCGCTTTAAGGACTCGATCTTGCCCCGCCAGACCTCCTCGCCCCCCCGGAGCACCCGGACCTCGGCGTTCCGGGTGATCTTGCCGTCGGTGACGTAGCACCCGGCGACCCGGGCGCCCTTCGGGAGCTTGAAGATCGCCCGCACCTCGGCGTGGCCGAGCACCTCCTCCCGGATCTCGGGCTCGAGCTGCATCTGGACGAGCTTCCTCACCTCGTCGATCAGGTCGTAGATGACCCGGAAGGTCTTCAGGACCACGCCCTTTTGCTCCGCCTTCTTCTTCAAGGAGCCGGGCGGGTTCACGTTAAAGGCGAAGATCGCCGCGTTCTCGGTGGTGGAGGCGAGCAGGATGTCGCCCGCGGTGGGCACCCCGAGGTCGGCGTGGAGGAGGTGGATCTTGACCTCGTCGGTCTGCTCCCGGGCGAGGATGCCCTTGATCGCCTCCAGGGAGCCTTGGGTGTCGGCCCGGAGGATGAGATTCACCTCCTTCTTCCCCGACTCCTGCATCTGGCGGAGGAGATCCGCGAGGTTTTTCGCCCGGGCCGCCTGGCGCTCTTTGAGCTCGCGCTCGCGCTTTTCCTCCTTGCGTTCCTCGGCGATCTCCTTGGCGGCCGCCTCGTCCGGCACCCACTCCACCTCCGTGCCCGCGGGCGGGACCTCGCGAAAGCCGAGGACCTGAACCGGCTTTCCGGGCCCCGCCTCCTTGACCTGGCGGCCGCTGGAGTCGGTCATCGCCCGGATCTTGCCCCAGACATCGTCGGCAAGGAGATAGTCGCCGACCCGGAAGGTGCCCTGCTGCACCAAGAGGGTGGCGAGCGGTCCCGCCTTCTTGTCCATCTTGGACTCGAGGATCACGCCCCGGGGCTCGGCCGCCGGGTCGGCGCGGAGGTCCTCCATCTCCGCCACCAGGAGGATCATCTCGAGGAGCTCGTCCACCCCCTGGCCGGTCTTGGCGCTGATTGGGACCACGATCGCGTCGCCGCCGTAGGCCTCGGGAACGAAGCCCTCTTGCATGAGCTGCTGCATCACCCGGTCGGGGCTCGCGGTGGGCAGGTCGATCTTGTTGATGGCGAAGATGATCGGCACGCCGGCGGCCTTGGCGTGGGCGATCGCCTCCTTGGTCTGGGGCATGATGCCGTCGTCGGCGGCGATCACGATCACCGCGATGTCGGCGACCCTGGCCCCGCGCTCGCGGATGGTGGTGAAGGCCTCGTGCCCCGGGGTGTCGATGAAGACCACCGTGCCCTCGGGGGTCTCCACCTCAAAGGCGCCGATGTGCTGGGTGATCCCCCCGGCCTCCCGCTCGGCCACCTTGGTCTTCCGGAGGTAGTCGAGAAGGGTGGTCTTGCCGTGGTCGACGTGACCCATGACCACCACCACCGGCGGGCGCTTGGGCAGGGCCTTGCGTCTTTCCTCCTCGGCCCGCTTCCGGGCCTCCTCCCGCTGTTCGTAGACCAGCTCGCGCACCGCCTCGGCGGTCTCCTCGTCGAGGGTGGAAGCGTGGGACTTGTACGCGACCCCCATCTCGTCGAGGACCTCGAGGAGCTCCTTGGAGTCCATCCCGAGCTCGCGGGCGAGCTGGTAGATCCTAACCTTGGCCATCTTCTCCTCCCAAACGCGCTTTCAGCATCCGGGATAGCTCGCCGGCACGGGCGCCGGCGAAGCGCCGGAGCTTTTTCTCCTCCCAGCACGCGGGGTTATCGGGGCAGACGTAGGCCCCGCGGCCGGGAAGCTTTCCCCTCTCATCGAGGATAAACCCTTCGGGGGTGCGCACGATCCGGAGAAGTTCGCGCTTCGGCCGGCGACGCCGGCAGACCACGCACATCCGGATGGGAACGTGCTTCCCCCGGGCCAAGGTCTACCCCTCGCTTTCCTCTTTCTCGGAAGCGTCCACGAAGAGGCTTTCGAACTTGGCCTTGGCCTCCTCGCTTACCTTGATCCCCTCCTCGGCGCTGGCCGCCCGGGCGAGGGCCTCGTCGAGGTCCCCGATCTCCTCGGACTCGACGAAGTCGATCTCGTAGCCGGTGAGCTTGGAGGCGAGCCGCACGTTCTGCCCCCCGCGGCCGATCGCCACCGAGTGCTGGTCCTTGCTGACCCAGACCTTGGCCCGTTTCTCGTCGGGGTCGAGCTCGATCCGCCCCACCTCGGCGGGGGAAAGCGCGTTCTTGATGAACTCCCGGGGATCGGGGCTCCAGGGAACGACGTCGATCTTCTCCCGGTTGAGCTCGGCGGAGACCGCCTGGATCCGCTGCCCTTTATGGCCGATGCAGGCGCCGATGGGGTCGACGTTGGGGTTGTGGCTCATGACCGCCACCTTGCTCCGGCTCCCGGGCTCGCGGGCCACCGCCTTGATCTCGACGGTGCCCTCGGCGATCTCGGGGACCTCCTGACGCATGAGGTACTTGAGCAGCTCGGGGTGGGCGCGGGAGACGATCAGGGAGGGGCCGCGGGCGCTCTTTTTAACCTCTTTCAGGTAGACCTTGACCCGCTGGCCGGGGTGGTAGCGCTCGGTGGGGATCTGCTCCCGGGGCGGCATCAGCGCCTCGGCGCCGCCCAGGTCCACGTAGACGTTGCGGCGGTTGTCCACCCGGGCGACCTGGCCGGTGAGGACCTCGCCCTCCTTGTCCTTGAACTGCTCGTAGATGCGGTTGCGCTCGGCCTCCTTGAGGCGCTGGGTGAGGACGTTCTTGGCGGTCTGCACCGCGATGCGGGAAAACTCCTCGGGCTCGACCGGAAACTCCATCTCCTCGTCGAGCTGGACCTCGGGGTCGTACTTTCGGGCCTCCTCGAGGCTGATCTCCCGCTCGGGGTTCTCGACCTGCTCGACCACCTTCTTGATCTCAAGCACCTCGATTACCCCGCTCCGGGGATCGAGGTTCACCTCGACGAGCGGTCCCTTCCCCTCCTCGATGTCCTTCTGGCGGTAGCCCTTTTGCCGAAGATAGGCCTTCGCGAGCGCCTCCTCGAAGGCGGCGATCAGCTCGTCCACGCTGACCCCGCGCTCGAGCGCCACGGTTTCCAGTGCGTCCACGAACTCCTTGTTCATCCTCTCACCCTCGTCCTTACCTGGGTTTCTCCGGCCACTCGGCGAGGTGGGCCTCGAAGCTGCCGAGCTCGAGCTCCTCTTCCTCCCCCGAGGGCAGGCGGAAGGTCACCGTGCGCTCGCCCACCGACTCGATCCGCCCGGTAAACCGCCGCTCGCCGGCGCGCACCTTTGCTTTCAGCCCCTGAAAGCGCTCGAAGTGGCGGCGGGTGACGAGCGGCCGGTCGGGGCCCGGGGACTCGACCTCGAGCCGGTAGGACCCTTGAATCGGGTCGGCGCGGTCGAGCTCGAGGGAGAGCACCCGGCTCGCCCGCTCGAGCTCCCCCAGGGTGATCGGGGTCTCGTCGGCGTTTTCGAGCCGGACCCGGAGCACCCGGTTCTTCCCGGCCCCCTGAAGCCGGACCTCGAGGACCTCAAAGCCGAGCGGCCCTAGCACCTCCTCCACCAGCTGCCGGAGTTCCTCGTCCTTGGTCATCGCCCTTCACCTAAAAGGGGGTGGGTAAGCACCCACCCCCTTACGGGAGCTAGCGATACCAAGTATACGCCTTTGCCGAATCCCGGGCAACCCAAGCTTTAAACGCCTCGATGCAGAAAAATGCATCTTTCCCGACGTTTTTCGCTTGACACCGGTGCGATCCGAAGGGTATCGTACCTCTTGGAACGAACGCTCTTCGGGAGGTGAAGCGTATGAAAAAAGGCAAGCTTACGCTTACGGCAGTCCTGGCCCTGGCGCTGGCCGGACTAGGTTTTGCTCAGAAGGTCTTCATCACCATCGGGTCGGGTTCCACCACCGGGGTTTACTACCCGGTGGCGGTGGGCGTGGCCAAACTGATCAACGACAACCTCGACAACGTACGGGCCAACGCCCGGTCCACCGGCGGGTCGGTGTACAACGCCCTCGCCATCGCCAAGGGCGAGCTGCAGATGACGATGATCCAAAACGACGTTGCCTTCTACGCCTACACCGGCACCGTCCGCAAGGAGTTCGAAGGTAAGCCGGTCGAGAAGCTGCGCGGCCTCGCCACCCTCTACCCCGAGCCGGTGCAGATCATCGCCCGGGCCGACTCGGGCATCAAGAGCATCGCCGACATGAAGGGCAAGAAGGTCTACGTCGGCGACGTGGGCTCGGGCGTGGAGGTGAACTCCCGGCAGATCTTCGAGGCCTACGGAATGACCTTCGACGATCTCGGCCAGGCCGTGCGCGGCCGGGCGAACCAGGCGGCCCAGCTGCTGCAAGACGGCAGGATCGATGCGCTGATCTACACCGCCGGCCTGGGTACCGCCACCATCGCCCAGCCCGCGCTGACCACCGACGTGGTCTTCGTCCCCATCGACCTCGACAAGATCCAGTACCTGCGGAACAAGTACCCCTTCTACGCCCAGTTCGTGATCCCGGCCGGCTTCTACAGCGGCAAGCCGACGGTCTCCGTGCCCACGGTGACGGTCAAGGCGACGCTGGCCGCGTCCGCGGACCTGCCCGAGGAAGTGGTCTACAACATCATGAAGCTCCTCTTCGACGAGAAGTTCGACGAGTTTAAGAAGATCCACGCCAACCTCGAGAAGTACTTCACCCTGGATAAGGCGCTGGACGGCATGCCGATTCCGCTCCACCCCGGTGCGGTGAAGTTCTACCAGGAAAAGGGGATCGAGGTCCCGGCGGAGCTCCTGCCGCCTGGAATGTAAGCGCCCATCGTGCGATCGCTACCGGCGGCCCCAAAGCCGCCGGTAGTTTATTCATGCTAAGATGGCTCCGTATCCAAGCGCGAGGTGAAACATGAAGCGCGACAAGCATCAATCGGGTGAAGATCAGGCGTTCGATCTGATGCAGGAGGTCGAGTACGGAGCCCGCGAGCCCCGATCGGCCTGGCAACGCTGGCTGCTGTTCGTGATCGCCGTGGGCTGGAGCGTATTCCAGATCTGGGCGCAGTGGTGGGGAAGGCTCGATGCCCTCCAGCTCAACCCCATCCACCTCGCCTTTGGCATCGCGCTCGCCTTCCTCGCCTACCCCTCCAAGCGGCCCCGACTGGACCTCCTCCTCCTGGTGCTCGGTTTGCTGGTCGCGGTAGGATCCTACGTCAGCCTCACGGGCGGGGCCAAGCTGGCCGCCTACCTCGGGGCGGGGGTTGCCATCCTCCTGCTCTGGAGGGCGGTCTCCCCGCAAGCCCCGCGGGCCTGGATCCCCTGGCTCGACTGGCTCCTCGCCGCCGCTGGCGTGATCGGTTCGCTCTATATCCTGGTCAACTTCTATCAAATCGTGGTGATTCAGGGCGGGTATCCCGAGCCCAGGGATCTGTTCATTGGCTCCCTCACCCTATTTGTGCTCACGATCGCGACCGTACGGGTGGTCGGGCCGGCGCTCCCGATCATCGCCTGGGTGCTGATCGGTTACGCGGCCATGGGACCGGCAGGCATCCTGAAGATCGAGCCTCCGGACGTGCTGTACCTCCACTCCGGTTACCAGTGGTCGCAGATCGTCCAGCAGCTCTACCTGACCACCGAGGGAATCTGGGGTACGCCGATCCGGGTCTCGGCCACCTTTGTCTACCTTTTCGTCCTCTTCGGCGCGCTTTTGGACCGGGCCGGGGCCGGAGAGTTCTTCGTCCGCCTCGCCTACTCCGCGCTCGGCACCTTCCGGGGAGGACCCGCCAAGGCGGCGGTGGTGGGTAGCATGCTCACCGGCATCATCTCCGGCTCCTCGATCGCCAACGTGGTCACCACCGGCACCTTCACCATCCCGCTGATGAAGCGGGTGGGCTACCCGCCGGAGAAGGCCGGCGCCACCGAGGTCGCGGCCAGCACCAACGGCCAGCTCATGCCCCCGGTCATGGGCGCGGCCGCGTTTATCATGGCCGAGTTCCTGGGCATTCCCTACGCCCAGCTGATCCTCTACGCGGCGGTTCCTGCGATCCTTTCCTACATCGCCCTGTTCTACGTGGTGCACGTGGAGGCCCTGAAGCTCGGACTCAAGGGGCTCCCGCGCGAGGAGCTGCCCCGTTTCTGGCCCACCTTCTTTTCCGGCGTCCACTACATGCTCCCCGTCGCCTGGTTGATGTTCGAGCTCATCGGCCTGCGCCACACCCCCGAGCGCAGCGCGCTGAACGCGATGTTCCTCCTGGTGGTGCTGATGCTTTTGCAGCGCTCCCTACCCGAGCGGCTCGTGCTGCCCGCCGGCCTTGCCGCCTTTGCCGCCGTGGTGGGGCTCTCCACCGCCCTGGGAGTGGATGTCGCGCTCAGCGTGATCTACGTGGGTCTGATCGCGCTGATCGCGATCGCGGGCTACCGGCTCATCGGACAAGCGACAGCCGAGCTCGCCCGCGGGCTGCGAAGGTTTGCGTCCGATGTGATCGCCGGGCTCGAGCTCGGGGCCCGCAACATGACCACCATCGCGATCGCCACCGCCTCCGCCGGCATCATCGTCGGTATCGTGACCATGACCAACCTCGGCTACGGCCTGACCCAGGTGGTCGAGGCCCTTTCCGGGGGCAATATCATCATCGTCCTGGTGCTTTCGGCGATCGCCTCCCTGATCCTGGGCATGGGGCTTCCCACCACCGCCAACTACATCGTGATGGTGACCCTGGTCTTCCCGGTGATCCTCAACCTTTCCCAGGCCGCCTACGAGGCCGGACAGCTGGCAAGCCCCTTCTTGCCGGTGGCCATCCACCTCTTCGTCTTCTACTTCGGCATCCTGGCCGACGACACTCCGCCGGTGGGACTCGCTGCCTACGCGGCCGCCGCGATCGCCCGGGCAAACCCGATCCGCACCGGGATCCAGGGTTTCATCTACGACATGCGAACGGCGATCCTACCCTTTATCTTCATCTTTAACCCCGAACTCCTTCTCCTGAACCTGGAGAGCCCCTGGCACGCGGTCTTCGTGATCTTTACCGGGCTTGTGGGCATGCTCGCCTTCGTCACCGCCACCCAGGGCTACTGGTTGACCTGGATGAGCTGGCCCGAGCGCATCCCGGTTCTCGCCGCCTCCTTCCTGTTGCTGAACCCGAACCTGCAAACCGACCTCATTGGATTTGCCATCCTGATCGCCGTCTACCTGATCCAGCGCACGAAGGCGTTCCGAGGCCGCGCTACCGCTTAGACCCGGCCCCCCGCTCAGGCGGTGCGAAGGACCGCCCGTCCCACCGGAACCCGCTCCGGGCAGGGGGCGAAAAGTACCTTGGGAGCCCGACGGCGAAGGGCCGCCCGGAGGGCCTCGCGGTAAGCGGCGAGCGGGTAGGCTTCCCCAACCAGGCGCTCAAGCCCGGCGAGCGCGGGGAGCAGCGCCACCGCGTCGGCGAAATCCTTTTTGCTGTAGGTATAGCTCCCCACCCAGGTGAGCTCGGAGAACCAGTGGGGGGAAAAATCGTGTCGCACCTCCCCGGCGGCGCCGAGAAGCAGCACGAGGCCGCCCTCCCTGGCCCCCCAGGCGGCCTCGTCGAGGCTTTTCGCGCTCCCCGCGGCCTCGATCACCGCGGGATAGCCCCCGCGCCAGACCGGGGGTCCGAGAAGCGGCCGGTAGCGCCGGGCGCCGAAGGCCAAGAACGCGGCCTCGGTCGAGGGGAAGACCGCGCTCGCCCCGAGCTCGCGGGCGAGCTCGGCCTGGCGGGGATGGCGGGCGACCACGTCGAGCCGGCCGGAAAAGCCGAGTTCCCTAAGCAGCCGCACCGAAAGCAGCCCGATCGTCCCCGCGCCGATGACCAAAACCGCCTCGGGAAACCCCCGGGGAAAGGCCCGCCGAACCCCCCGAAGGACCACCGCCAGCGGCTCGGCGAGCACCGCCCGGGCGTCGGGCACGGCGGCGGGGACCTCGACGAGGCGCTCGGGCCGCGCGAGCAGGTACTCCCCCCAGCCCCCGGGAAGCTCCTTGTGGTAGCCGAGCATCCCGGGGGCGAGCGCCCCTTCGGCGAGGTTTTCGCAAAGCCCCTCCTCGCCACGCTGGCAGGCGGGGCAAGGGTCGAGCCCCTTCTCGGCGCAGGCGAGGAGCGGGTTCACCGCCACCCGCGTCCCCCCGTACTCGCCAAGAATCTCGTGGCCGAGCACCGCGGGGAAGGAGAAAAACGGCGAGAGGCGGGGCGAGTTCTTGCCGTAGAGCAGCGCGAGGTCGGAGCCGCAAACCCCCGATAGCCGCACCCGCACCCGCACGAAGCCGCCCCCCTCCTCGGGCAGGGGAAGCTCCACGAGCTTTAGGGGCAGCGCCGAAACGGGATAGCGTTTCCCCAAGCTCCGCGCCAGCAGGTAGCGGGGGATGGAAGGGAAGTAGAGAAGGGCTTTCATCAAAAACGCCCGCAGCTCCCCCTTAGCTCATCGGCACCTGGGGGATCAGCTTGCCCTCGATGCGCTCGAGGATGTCGTCGATCGAGCGGCCGGTGATGGTGAGGCCGTGGTTTTTGAGCCCCACCACCGCCCGCGCGGGATCCGGCGCCTCGCGCACCTTCTCGGCTACCGCCGCCGCCAGCTGGTAGGTGCCGCAGGGGTAGTTGAACTGGGTCGAGGGCACCCCCTCCATCCAGGCGTGTACGTGGATGATCGCCCCCACCTCGGGGTGCTCGCGGTAGATCATCCAGTGCTCGATCGCGTCCACGCTCACCCGCCTGGGAACGATGTTCGGGGGAACCTGGAGGATCATCGCGTTCTTCTCGGGGTCGTAGTCCTTGACCATCAGGATGTCGCGGCCGATCTCCCGGAGGTTGGACTTATCCACCCCGGAGGCGCTCATCCAAAAGCGCCGCTCGTCCTTACGGGCGGAGAGGTTTCCGTAGGAGAGCCCGCCGATGCCATAAAGCCGCTTCACATGGCGCAGGTCCTCCGGCGGCAGGATGGTCTCGATGGGGAAGGGGGCGGGAAGGAGGTCCCACTCGGCGAGCTTCTTGCCCGCGCGGTAGAGGGCCTCGGTTTTCTCGTCGCCCTGCCAGAGCTCGGGCTCGAGGGTGGGCTCGAAGATGTTGTCGATGACCAGAACGCTGCAGGCGATGGGGTTGATGCGGGCGTAGACCCGCTCGAAGAAGTTCTCGCCCTCGGGCTCCATGTAGTGGCCGAGCTCGAGGGTGAGGAAGTGGGCCCCCTCGCCCGGGGTATAGGCGATCATCATGTTGGAAAGCGCCCGGACCAGGTAGGGATAGAGGGCCTTGATCGGGTCTTCGGGCATCTCGGGGAGCTCCATGAGGCTCACCACGAAGGTGGCCTTGGCCCGCCTTCGGTAGGGCTTGGGTTTTTCCGGGGTGATGAAGTTGAGCACCAGCCGGGGCGCCTCGGGCTTTTCCTCGTACCGGTAGCCGTGTTCCAAAAAGACCCGCCTCAACCCTTCGGCAAACGGTACGAGCCCGGGGGTAGGTTCGCCATGAAAGGTGAAGACCGCGGCGTCGTTTCGCTCCATGCCCGCCTCCTTTACTTCTGGATCTAGTTTACTCCGAACCGCCGTCCCGACCCGGATAATGCGAGCGTGGTACCGCGGGCGGTGCGCATGGTGGGCAATCCCGGGGAGGCGCGGCGCCTCCTTGGAGCCTTTGGCCTCGCCGAGCACGGGGGGGTCTTCTTCGACCCCGAGGGAAATGCCCTTTTTTACGTGGAAAGCCCCGAGCCCCCTGGGGCGGTGCTGGTCTGGGAGGGGGCGCCCGGGGTCTTTTACGATCTCGAGGGGAACCTCCACCGCACCGACCGACCCCCGAAACCCCGCCCGGGCAGCGGTCCCCGGCTGCTCGGGGTGCTGTACGCGGTGGTGGACCTCGCGGACTCGGTGACCTGGTACCAGGAGCAAAGGGGGCTCTCCCTCGCCTTTTATGACCCCGCCTCGGACTGGGCCGAGCTCCGGGGGGCGGAGGGCCTCGCCGTGCTCCTCACCTTCGGCGCCGGGGACGAGCGCCGGGGGGTCGCGGTCTTCGAGGTGGCGGACGCGGCGCGCTGGGTCGAGGAGCTCAGGGACAAGGGGCTCGAGCCCGCCTGGACCCGCAGCACCGCCTGGGGTCGGCTTGCCGCCTACGCCGACCCCTTCGGCCAGCCCCTGCTTTTTATCGACCGTAGCGGTAGCGATTCAGGTCCCTAAGGTGGCCGGCGAAGGTCTCGTTTAAGTAAAGCTTGCCGCCGGCGTGGAAGAAGTAGAGGTAGGGCTTGCCCTTTGGGGAAAGCCGCCTCGCGTTCAGCACCGAGGCGAGCGCCGCGCTGCCCGGGTTATTGATCGGCCCCGGGGGCAGGCCCGGGTAGCGGTAGGTGTTGTAGGGGGAGTCGGCCTCGAAGTCGCCGGCGTAGCGGTCGAGCTCGGGAAGAGCCTTGCCGAGGGCGTAGGCGACGGTAGGGTCGGATTGCAGGGGCATCCCGATCTCGAGGCGGTTTAGGAAGACCCCGGCGATCCAGGGCATCTCCTCCTCGCTGCCGGCCTCGGCCTGCACGATCGAGGCGAGCGTCACCCAAGCGTGCACGGAAAGCCCGAGCACGCTGAGCCGGGCCTCCCGCTCGGGGGTGAGCTCTTTTGCAAAGCGCCGGAGCATGAGCCGGACGATCGCCTCCGGCCCGGTGCCGAGGGGAATTTCGTAGGTGTCGGGAAAGAGGTAGCCCTCGAGCGTGGGCCCCTCGTCGTAGGGGGGCTTGAGCCCCTCCGGGGGGCGCTCGACGAGCGCCAGGAAGCCCTCGCCGTCGAAACCGGCCTCGCGAAGGCGGCGGGCGTAGTCCACCGCCCGCCAGCCCTCGGGGAAGGTGAGGCGCACGGTGAGGGGGCGGGGGGCCTCAAGCTCCCGTAGGACCGCGAGCGTGCCCCGCCCTTCGAGGCGGAAGACCCCGCTTTTGAGCTTTTTCTCTGCCCCGGTCGCCCGGGCAAGGAGGGCAAAGACCCATCCCGAGCGCACGATTCCCTCGTGCTCGAGCAACGCCCCGATCGCCGCCGCCCCCGCCCCCTCGGGGACGCGAACGATCGCGGTACGCCCGGTGGGGGCGGTGAGGTACCAAAACCCTCCCGCGAGGGAAGCGAGGAAAGCCGCCAGGAACAAAAACCCCAAAGCCCAGGCGAAGCCGCGACGCCGCCTCCGGGGTGGCGGCAAAGCGGGGAGTACCGGGTAGGGAAGCCTATCCATGCCGGGTCAGGTACCCTTCGAGCAAGAGGACGGCGGAGAGCTCGTCGAGCTTGCCCTTCTCGCGGCGGAGGCGGCGGGGGGCGCCCCTGAGCCGTTGGGCCGCCGCCTGGGTGGTGAAGCGCTCGTCCTCGTAGACCACCTCGAAACCCCGTCGCCTAAGCGCCTCGCCGAGCCCCCGGACTCGCGCCGCCTCGGGCCCCTCCTCGCCGCCCGTCCTTAAGGGAAGCCCCACCACCACCCGGCGCGCACCCTCCTCCTCGAGCCAGCGGGCAAGGGCCTCCAGGTCCTCCTCGAACCCCTTTCGCACCAGGTAGCCGCGACCGAAGGCGAAAGGGCGCCCAAGCTCGCCCACCGCCCGGCCGATCCGCGCCTCCCCGACGTCGAGCGCCGCCACCTTCACCGCCTTGATGGTATCAGCGCACAGGGTGAGGAAGGAAAAGGACGTAGACTCGAACTGGATGCTAAGCGGGAACCTGCGTGACCTGCCCTTCCCTTCGCTCTTGCGAGCCCTCGTGGGCAAGACGGGGGTGCTCGAGCTCTGGTCGCTCGAAAACGGAGCCCGCTACACCCTCTACCTAAAGCGCGGCGAGATCCGCTGCCTTGAGGGCGAACAGGGATTCCTCGACCAGGACCAGGCCAAACGGGTCCTAAAAGCGCTCTTTACCGCGCAAACGGGGGCCTTTGAGTTTGTCGCCAAGGAGGACTTCCCAACCCCCTGCCGGCCCGCCTTCCGCTGGCCGGTGGAGCGGGTGGTGCGGTCCTTAAACCTCCGGCTGACCCGCGAGAAACTCCGCGAGACGCTGGAAAGCCTTTTCTAGGTCAAAACCCCCGCCCTGGGCGAGCTGGGGCTTGCCCCCGCCCCGGCCCCCGGCGACCTCGGCGAGGGCCCGGATCAACGCGCCGGCGGAAAGCCCCCGCTCGGTCGCGGCCTTGCTCGCCTTTAGGACCAGCATCCCTTCCGAACCAACCGCCACCAGGTCGGCGCCGGTCTCCTCCAGAAGGGCGTCGGCCGCCTTTCGGAGCCCGGGCATGTCAAGCCCCGAAAGCTCTACGGCGGCGTAGCGCCAGGGCCCCGCCTCCTTGACCTCGGCGCGACGCGAGCTCCCGAGCTGGGCTCGGGCGAGCTCCTCCTTGAGGCGCTCCACCTCGCGCCCCCTCGCCCGGAGCTCCTCGCGGAGCTTCTCCACCCGATCGGCAAGCCCCTCGGGAGTGGCGCCGAGCCCCGCGGCGAGCGTCGCCACCCGGTCGAAAAGCTCCCGGGCGTAGCGCACCGCGGCTTCCCCCGCGAGGGCCTCGATCCGCCGCACCCCGGCGGAGATCCCCTCCTCGCTCTTGATCAGGAAGTAGCCGATCTCGCCGGTCCGGCGCACGTGGCACCCACCGCAGAGCTCCATCGAGCGCACCTCGCCCTCGACGATCCCCGCGCTCGGGGCCGCCCCCTCGACCCGGACCACCCGCACCTCCTCGCCGTACTTCTCGCCGAAGAGGGCCATCGCGCCCTGCCTCCTCGCCTCTTCGAGGGGCAGGATCTCCCAGGTCACCAGGAAGTCGGCCTGGATCCAGCGGTTGACGAGGAGCTCGATCCTTTTGATCTCCTCCGGGGTGAGCGGCTCGGGGTGGGTGAAGTCGAAGCGGAGCCGGTCGGGGGCGACCAGGCTCCCCGCCTGGCGGGCGTGGGGCCCGAGCACCGCCCGGAGCGCGGCGTGGAGCAGGTGGGTGGCGGTGTGGTGACGCTCGGTCTCCCGGCGCCTCGGATCCACCTTGGCCCGCACCCGCTCGCCTACCACGAGCTCACCCTCCTCCACCTCGACGTGGTGCAGGTGGATGCCCTGGGGGCTTTTCTTGGTGGTCTCCACCCGGGCCCGGCCGCCCTCCCACTCGAGCACCCCAAAGTCCCCGATCTGGCCCCCGCCCTCGGCGTAGAACGGGGTCTTCGAGAGCACCACGACGCCCCTCTCGCCGGCCCCGAGCTTTCCGACCGCCTCCTCCCCGATCAGGATGAGGAGCACCTCGCCCTCGTCCTCCAGGGTGTAGTAGCCGGTGAACTCGGGGAGCCCGTGGCGCTCGAGCAGCTCGTCCAGGGCCTCGGCGGTCCGGGTAAAGATCTCGTCGGCGAAGGCGGCGGCCTCGCGGGCCCGGCGCTGCTGCGCCTCCATCGCCCGCTTGAAGCCCTCCTCGTCCACCCGGATGCCGCGCTCGGCGGCGATCTCCAGGGTCAGGTCGAAGGGAAAGCCGTAGGTGTCGTAGAGGCGGAAGGCCTCCTCGCCGGGGAGGACACCGCCCTCGGGGAGCTCGGAAAGGAGCGCCTCGAGCCTTTGGATCCCCGCCTCCAGGGTCTCCAAAAAGCGCTCCTCCTCGACCCGGATCGCTCGTTCGATGCTCTCGAGGTTTTCCCGCATCTCCGGGTAGGCGTCGCCGAGGAGCTCGGCCACGAGCGGCGCGAGCCGGTAAAGGAAGGGCTCTTTCAGCCCGAGCAGAAACCCGTGCCGCACCGCCCGGCGGAGGAGCCTGCGGATCACGTAGCCGCGGCCGGTGTTCGAAAAAACCGCCCCATCCGCGAGCGCGGCCACCACCGCCCGCACGTGGTCGGCGATCACCCGGTGGCTCACCGATTCCTTGCCGCGGTAGGGCACCCCGCTCCACTCCGCCACCCGGTCGATGAGCGGGCGGAAGGTGTCGGTGGAATAGAAGTCCTCAACGTCCTGCAGGATCGCCGCCACCCGGTAAAGCCCCATGCCGGTGTCGATGTTTTTCTGGGGAAGGGGCTCGAGCACCCCCTTCCCGGGGATCGGCCCGGTGCGGTTGAACTGGGTGAAGACCAGGTTCCAGATCTCCACGAAGCGGTCGCCGGAGCCGGTGTTCGGCCCGGTCTCGTCGGGGGTCCCGAACTCGGGCCCGCGATCGTAGAAGATCTCGCTGCAGGGGCCGCAGGGGCCGTTCGGCCCTTCGCTGATCGCGTTCGCCGGCCAGAAGTTCTCGTCCTCGCCGAACCGCTGGATCCGCTCCTCGGGCACCCCCACCACGTCGCGCCAGATCGCGTAGGCCTCATCGTCGTCCTCGAAGACCGTGACCCAAAGCCGGTCGGGGTCGAGCCCGAGCCAGCGCTTATCGGTCAAAAACTCCCAGGCCCACTGGATCGCCTCCTTCTTGAAGTAGTCGCCGAAGGAGAAGTTGCCGAGCATCTCGAAATAGGTGTTGTGGCGGGCGGTGCGACCCACGTTCTCGATATCGCCGACCCGGAGGCACTCCTGACAGGTGGCCACCCGCCGGTGCTCGCCCTCGTGGCCGGGAAAGACCGGCTTCGCCCCCATGAAGTAGGGCTTTAAGGGCACCATGCCGGCGCTGGTGAAGAGCAAGCTGGGGTCGTCTTCCGGAATCAGGCTGAAGGAGGGCAGGACCAGATGGCCCTTTTCGCGAAAGAACTCGAGGAACTTCCTGCGGATCTCGGCGGTGGTCATCAGGCCGGATTATAGCCGTTCTCGGCCTTTTCACCGGGGATCGGGTAGGCTCGGGGCGTGGAGACCCTCCTGCTCATCGTCCGGAACCTGAAGGCAAGGCCCGTCCGCAGCCTGCTCACGCTGCTCGGGATCCTGGTGGCCACCGCCTCGATGGTGCTCTTCCTCTCCTTCGGCGAGGGGCTCAGGAAGGCGCTCTCGGCCGAGATGACCAAGTTCGGCCCCCAGATCCGGGTGGTCGCCGAGGGCACCGGCACCTTCGGGGTCCCGAACCCCGAGCTCGGGCCCGAGGTGCTAAAGACCCTAAAGGCCCACGCCGACGAGCTCGGGATCGCCCGGCTCTTCCCCGCCGCGGTGATGATGAAGGGCTCGGGCTTCGACCCCGCCACCACCTTCCTCTTCTACGGCCTTCCCGAGGGGATCACCCCAAAAGACCTGGCGCCGGCGGCCAAGGTGGTGGCCGGCCGGCTCGACCCCCACCCGGACGGGGCGGTGGTGGGCAAACAAAAGGCCGAGCAAAGCCGGCTCACCCTGGGCAAGACGCTCAGGCTCTCCCGGAAGATCGCGATCCCCATCGTGGGCATCGTGGACGCCGGGAGCGGGTTCGCCAACAGCTTCATCTTCGTTCCCATGCAGGCGGTGCAAAAGGCGCTCAACACCACCAACTACTCGGTGATTCTGGTCTACGTGAAGGAGGGCTTTGCCGCCGACGAGGTGGCGGAGAAGATCGAGGCGCGGGTCCCGGGGGTGGACGCCCAGTCCACCACCGAGGCGGTGAAGTACGCCGAGCGGGCGATCCGGATCGGCGACGTGATCCGCTTCGGCATCAGCCTGATCGCCCTCATCGTGGGCGGGCTCCTCGTCGCCAACACGGTGATGATGTCGGTCTACGAGCGGATCCGGGAGTTCGGGGTGATGCGGGCGATCGGGGCGAGGCGCGGCTTCATCTTCCGGCTCGTGCTCTTTGAAGCGCTCCTCCTCGCCCTCTCCGGGGGCGCGCTCGGGGTCGGGGTGGGGATCGCCGGCTCCCAAGTGGTGAACCTCTACACCACCCACGCAGTGGGCCTCGCCCTCTCGGCGGTGACCCCGAGGCTCGTGCTTTTCGCCATGCTGGTGGCGGTGACGCTCGGGTTGGTGGCGGGGGTGATCCCCGCCCGGGTGGCGAGCCGGATCTCGGTGATCGAGGCGCTGGGGCGGGTGTGAGATGAAAAAGCCCATCCTCCAGGCGAAAAACCTCACCAAGCGCTACCGCCAGGGCGAGGCCTGGATCGAGGCGCTGAAAGGCTTCACGTACGACTTTCCCCCCGGGGTGACGGCGGTGGTGGGCCCCTCGGGCTCGGGGAAGACGACGCTTCTCAACCTGCTCGCGGGGTTCGACACCCCCACCGAGGGGGAGGCCTACCTCGCCGGAAATCCCCTCCACGCCCTCGGCGAGGACGAGCGGGCGGGGGTGCGCCTGTTGCATGCGGGCTTTGTGTTTCAAAGCTGGAACCTCTTGCCCACCCTGACCGCGCTCGAGAACGTCGCCTTTCCCATGCTCCTAAAGGGCGTACCCGCGAAAGCGCGAACCGAGCGGGCGCGGGCGCTGCTCGCCGAGGTGGGGCTCTCCCACCGCGAGGATCACTTCCCCCGCCAGCTCTCGGGCGGCGAGCAGCAACGGGTGGCGATCGCCCGGGCGCTCGCGCTCGATCCCCTGGTGCTCTTCGCCGACGAGCCCACCGGGAACCTGGACTCGGCGGCGGGGAAGCGGGTGCTCGAGCTCCTCCTCCGCCAGGCCCGGGGCGAGCGGCGGGTGGTACTCGTCACCCACGACCCGGAGGTCGCGGCCCGGGCGGAGCGGATCCTTCGGCTCAAGGACGGGGCTCTGATCGAGATTCAAGAAAGGCCCTGAGGACGCGGGCAGAGCGCTAGGAAAGAAAAGGCGTTGTAGAATCGTTCCATGGGCCCCTGCGCTTTGTTTTGGATCTTCTCCGCGCTGTTTGTGGGCGCCGCGGCCTTGGCCTGGCTCAAGAGCCCCCGGCCCCACCCGGTACCGGCGGGCGGGGAAAGCTTCAAGGCGAATCCGGACGGCAGGGTACGAAAGATCTTCCTCTATCTCGTTGGCACGATCGTTCTGGTGAGCCTTTATTTCTACCTTCGCGACGGCAAACCTTCAGACCTTTTCTTCGCCCTCGCCCTGACCGTCTACCTGGCCTACAGCTACGCTTACACTAAACGGCCTCCAAGCCGGAGCGTGGAGGTGCTGGCCATCCTCGCCCTACTCGTGCTCTTCGGAACGCACTTTTACCTTTCGATCTGCCTCGGGCGATGAGCCTGGGCGTATGCCTGTTGGGGCTCCTCTTCGTCCTGGCGGGCACGGGGCTCTAGCGGAGCAGAACCCGAAATCAAGCTCGACGCCCGCGCGGCCCGGCGGGAATTATTTGTTTCCTGAACCGGATCCTTGCCTTCTTGCTCGGGCCTAGGGAGCGCCCATAATCGGGCCGCCTGCCGGCCGCGCCTGAAGGCCCTCGCCCACGACCCGTCTTTATCCGCCCCCTGCGAGGACCCGCCAAGGCGGGCGCACCCGGCCCTCGAGGATCGCCCTTCTCGCCTCGGGAAGGGCGTTAGCCACCTCGGAGGCGACGAGGCCCACCCGGCCCACGAGATCCCCCGCCACCCCGTGCCAGAAGACCCCGAGCCGGGCGGCGTCCAAAGGCCGGAGCCCGGCCGCGAGCAAAGCGGCGATCACCCCGGAAAGCACGTCCCCCATGCCGCCCGTGGCCATCGCCGGGTTCCCGGTGGTGTTGACGAAAAGCCTCCCCTCCCCCGCCACCACGCTGGGCCCGCCCTTCAAGACGAAGACGAGGCCGGGGTAACGCTCCATCAACTCCCGCGCCGCCTCCAGGGGCCGGGCCGCGATCTCGGCGGGGGCCTTCGCAATCAACCTCGCGGCCTCGCCGGGGTGGGGGGTGGCCACCGCGGGAACGCCCGCTTCCCGATACGCCGTCAAGACCTCGGGGTGAAGGGCGTCGGCGTCCAAGACGGTGGGGACGCGGAGCTCGAGCACCGAGAGCGCCGCCTTCCTGCCAAGCGCTCCCCCGCCCATGCCCACCGCCGCGGCCTCAACCTTGGCGGGCGCGAAGACCTCCGCGCTCCATTCGGGGACGGGAATCCGAACCGCCTCGAGGGGCGGGCTCACCGCCGCCCCTTCTGGGTATGCCACGAAAACGAGCCCCGCCCCCGCCCGGTAGGCGCCAAGCGCAGCGAGCGCCGGCGCGCCGGTGTAGGTGGCGTACCCCCCGGCGATGAGCACCCGCCCCACCGAGCCCTTGTGGGCGTTCGCGGGCCGAGCGGGGAAGAGCCCGGCGAGCGCTTTCGCGAGGAGGAGCTCCGGCGTCTCCCCCGCCGCCTCGTAAGCGGCCTTCGGCATCCCGATGGGCGCGAGCCAGAGCTCGCCCCCGGCGTCCCTGCCCGGAAAGAAGAGGTTTTCCCGCTTGATTCCGGCGAGGGCCACGGTCGCCCGCGCCCGCACGTGGGGCGAAAAAGGCACCCCCGAGGGCAGGTCCACCGCCACCACGGGCAGGCCCGAGGCGTCGACTGCCTCCACGAGCGCGGCCCATTCGCCCTCGAGGGGTCGGGAAAGCCCGGTGCCAAAGAGCGCATCGACCACGAGGTCAAAACCGGCGAAATCCCGGACGGGGAAAAGGGGCTCTGGGGCCATGCCGTAGGCCAGGAGGGCTTCCCGCATCCGGGCGGCGTCGCCCTTTTGCCCCTCGGCGGCCCAGACCGCGACCGGGTGGCCGAACTCGGCGAGCCAGCGGGCGGCCACCAGACCATCCCCGCCGTTATTCCCCTTGCCCGCGAGCACCAGGACCCGGGCTTTGGGAAAAAGCCGGTGCGCCACCTCCGCCACCGCCCGGCCCGCGGCCTCCATCAAAAGCACGCTTGGGTAGCCGAGCTCGACCGCCCGGGCGTCCACCCGGCGCATCGCGTCCAGGGCGTAGAGCCTCATTCGCGCGGCCCCCCCTTGGCCAGTTCTTCGAGCTTTGCCAGCGCCTCGCGGGTACCGAGCACGATGAGCTGATCCCCCGGGCGCAGGACGAACTCTCCGGGAGGATTGACCACCGGCTCCCCCGCCCGGATCACCGCCAGGACGGTGATGTCGAAGCGGTTTCGGATGTCGAGCTCGGCGAGGCTCCGCTCGGCCATCGTGCTCCCCGGCTCGACCAGGATGTCCTCGATGGAAAGCGGGGCGCCCCCCTTCTGCAGGGTGGTCTCGAGGAAGTCCACCACCACCGGGTGGATCACCAGGTTCGCAAGCCGCTGGCCGCCCACGGCGTAAGGGTCGATGACCTTGTTGGCCCCGGCCCGGAGCATCTTGGGCACCACCGAGGAGTCCTCCGCGCGGGCGGCGATGAAGAGCTTCGGGGCGAGCCCCCGGGCGGTAAGCACGATAAAGAGATTGTCGGCGTCGGAACCGGTGGCCACGATCAGGCCCCGGGCCCGCTCGATCCCCGCCTTTTTCAACGTGCGATCGTCCCCGCCGTCCCCCTCGAGCACAAGCACCCCCTCGGCGAGGGCTCGTCGGACCCGGTGGGGGTTTTTCTCTACCACCACGAAGGGAGTGCGGTTTTCCGTAAGTGCGGCCGCCGCCTGCCGCCCCACCCGACCAAAACCCACCAAGATCACGTGGTCTTTAAGCCGCGCCACCTGCCGTTCCATGCGTCGCAACCTCCGGGTCTCGGCGCCCTCCTCCACCAGATAGTCCATGAAGACGCCGAAGGCATAAAAGAGGCTCATGATGCCGGCGGTCCCCACGA